>NZ_VIVB01000003.1:315194-372258 GCF_007828605.1 Pantoea sp. SJZ147 | reverse complement strand
GCCATCAGTGAGATATCGCGGCTGCTGATGACGTTACCCTGGGCTTCGCCGGGCACGGTTCCGGGCGAACTGAGAACGCTGTATGAAAAGGCGAGATGGCTGATACTGCCGGGGCGAAGAGAACGAAGTTATCCGCGGGAGCTGCGAATAAGATCCCGGAAATATGCCGATAAAAAAAAGGCTGGTCACCTTAAGTGACCAGCATTAGCCTTTAGGGCGCGGCGCCTTTCAACATTGGTGGGTCGTGCAGGATTGCCTCGGCCCGTTCGGGCCTCGCCCTTCGGGTGATGCTGGCGCATCAGCCTGAATCGCTGCGCGATTCAGTCGCCCCTGCAGCAGGTTCTCATCCTGCACGCCAGACATCGGAGTGCAGAAACGAAAAGAGCGCCCATTGGGCGCTCTTTTCTGTATTGGTGGGTCGTGCAGGATTCGAACCTGCGACCAATTGATTAAAAGTCAACTGCTCTACCAACTGAGCTAACGACCCGCTCGGGGCTTACAACCGCTCAAACACATTCACCAATGATGCCTGAGATTAAGATGGTGGGTCGTGCAGGATTCGAACCTGCGACCAATTGATTAAAAGTCAACTGCTCTACCAACTGAGCTAACGACCCATCTTAATGGTTGTGAAGCAATACTGAAGGTTCTCTTGGGGAACAACGTCCTGCGGGAGATGGTGGGTCGTGCAGGATTCGAACCTGCGACCAATTGATTAAAAGTCAACTGCTCTACCAACTGAGCTAACGACCCATCTTCAGGCTTGCCAGACACATCTGCAATGTGTCCCGGCAACGGCGGCATATATTACTGATTTACCGAGGTAGCGCAACCCTTATTTTCTGTTAAGGAGTTCAATTGCCTACCTTTCATGCGGCAAGACCAGAAATCACACGATATCCGGTCAAACCTGCACAAATTACATACCAGACAAACGTTTTTGCGCCTGCTTAGCAGATTCGGTATCCGGGTAAAGTTTGATCACCTGTTGATAAACGGCTTTGGCTTTCGCCGTGTCGTTTTTCTCCTGCATGATCACGCCAACCTTTAACAACGCTTCAGCAGCCTTGGGGGATTTTGGATACTGCTTCACCACCGTGGCGTAATAATACGCCGCGTCGTCTTTCTTGCCTTTGTTATAAAACAGTTGTCCCAGCCAGTAATTGGCATTCGGCTGATACGTCGAATCCGGGTAGCGCTTCACCCACGCCTGTAGCGCAGTGATCGCCTGGTCGTACTGTTTTTTCTCCAGAATAAGCGCGACAGCAGCATTGTAATCGCTGTTGGCATCGCCGCTCTGGACCGGCGCACTACCACCGGCTGCCGCTGCACCAGACTCCGTGCCAGAGGCTGCAGCACCCGCACCGGCGTTATCGCTGGCACCGGCGGCTGGCTGACTGGCACTGCTGTTGTTGCTGCTCAGACTGTCGATCTGCTGATAGATCTGCTTCTGGCGCTCAACAACCTGGTTCAGCTGATAGGTATTTTGCTGGATTTCCCCACGCAATGAGTCGATATCCCGCTGGTTATCACTCATCTGCTGCTGCAGTTGCTGCATCAGCTGTGCCTGGGCATTTGAGATTCTTTCAAGACTGGTGACACGGTCTTCGACCGAGCCGGAGCCAACGCTACTGATTGACGCTTGGGCATTAGCGGCCCAGGGGGCCGCTACGCCAATCAGTAACGACAGACTCAACAGGTGATGTCTGAAGTTACTAACCATGTGATTCTCTTAGTATACCAGTACGGCACGACGGTTTTTAGCGTAAGCCGCTTCGTCGTGGCCCAGAACAGCCGGCTTCTCTTTACCGTAAGAAACGATAGACATCTGATCGGCTGACACGCCTTTACCTTGCAGGTACATCTTAACGGCGTTAGCACGACGTTCGCCCAAGGCGATGTTGTACTCTGGCGTACCGCGCTCATCCGCATGACCTTCGATAGTCACTTTGTATGATGGGTTGCTACGCAGGAAGTTAGCGTGCTGATCCAGCATCTGAGCGTAGTCAGACTGAACATCAAATTTGTCCAGGCCGAAGTAAACGATGTTGTTCTGTTGCAGCTGTTGCATCTGCAGACGCGCCTGCTCATCAGAAGACATGTTACCGTTGCCGTTCATGCCTGAGTTCGCACCGTAAGCGCCATCAGCACCTGCGCCAGACTGGTCGTTGTTGTTATTTTTGTGTGAGCTACACGCCGCAACTGCCATGATTGGCAGAGCCAGCATTAAACCCTTCAGTACTTTGTTCAGTTGCATTTGAAAATTCCCATTATTGTTTATTTTTTTGTAATGTCAGAAAGCTCAAACATTACAGGTACGGCGACCAGGCAGGAAATTTGACCTGTCCATCAGTTGCCGGAAGACGCGCTTTGAAACGACCGTCAGTAGAAACCAACTGCAACACAGAACCCATACCCTGAGTAGAGCTGTAGATTACCATGGTGCCATTGGGTGCCATGCTCGGCGTTTCATCCAGGAACGTGTCCGTTAACGTTTGAACGGCTCCCGTTACCAGATCCTGTTTGGCGACGTGTTGAGCACCGCCACTGGTGCTAATCATCACCATTGATTTACCATCGCTGGCCACATCAGCATCCTGGTTTTGAGCACCTTCCCAGGTAATACGCTGTGGTGAACCACCATTGATACCAATCTTATAAATTTGTGGTGCGCCAGCCTGATCAGAGGTGTAAGCCAGGGTCTGGCTATCCGGGAACCAGGTCGGTTCAGTACTGTTGTAGCGACCGTCGGTGATCTGGCGAATCTGACCCGAGCCCAGATCCATCACGTACAGGTTGAGGCTGCCGGTTTTCGATAACGCAAACGCCAGCTTAGTGCCGTCAGGCGAGAACGCCGGTGCACCGTTGTGACGTGGGAATGAGGCAACCTGACGTACCGCGCCGTTAGCGAGCGTCTGGATAACCAGCGCTGACTTACCGCTTTCAAAGGTCACATAGGCCACTTTGCTGCCGTCTGGCGACCAGGCTGGTGACATCAACGGCTGCGGTGAGCGATGCACGACAAACTGGTTATAGCCGTCGTAGTCGGCAACGCGCAGTTCGTAAGGGAACTGACCACCGTTGGTCTGCACGACATAGGCGATACGGGTACGGAACGCACCTTTAATGCCCGTCAGCTTCTGGAACGCTTCATCACTGACGGTATGCGCCGCATAGCGTAGCCACTGTTTAGTGATTTTATAGGAGTTTTGCGCCAGCACGGTGCCCGGTGCACCTGCAGTATCGACCAGTTGATAAGAAACCTGATAGCTGCCGTCGGCGTTTTGCTGAACCTGTCCTACCACGACAGCATCAATACCCAGCGCGCTCCATGCAGCAGGCTGCACTTCCTGGGGGCTGGTCGGCTGCTGTGGCAGACGAGAGCGGTCGAGCGGATTGAATTTACCGCTGTTACGCAGGTCAGCCGCGACGATGCCACCGATATCTTCCGGTGCCGCGCCTGAGCCAACCCACTTGAACGGAACCACACCGATTGGACGCGCGCTGTTTACGCCCTGGGTGATTTCAATGCGAACCTCTGCATGCAGCATCGCTGCCCACAACAGGATAAAAAAGCCTAACGTTACGCGAAGAGCTTGCTTCATTTTATCTCCCTTATCTGAACCTGAGTCCGCGATAATTGGCACTGTTCCTGAAAACCACGAGTACAACTAGAGTACGGCAAGCTAACCATAGATCAACCTGCCGCAGGTTACTGCATTATTGCGGTCTGAAACGCATCGGTGCGTTTTTAAACACTTCGTACACCGCTTGTGAAGGCGGTTTCGGAATACGTGCCTGCTTCGCCGCTGCGATTGCGGCCTGGCAGAGAGCCGGATCGCCCCCTTCTGATTTCACATCAATCAGCATACCGTCAGGCGCTAGTTTAATACGTAAGTCACAGCTTTTACCGCTATAAAGATCCGCATCGTAAAAACGGCTCTGAATAGCACTGGTAATCTGCCCAAGATAAGCATTCACCTCGGCCCCAGAGGCACCCGCTTTTTTCTGGTTGCCCTGTCCGGCTGCTCCACCGGACGCCCCGCTTTTCGGCGCATTCTTACCGGACGCTAAGCCGCCCAGCAGATCATCAACGTCGCTGTCATTGGCTGCATCCGCTGCGGCTTTGGCTTTGGCCTCCGCTTTGGCTTTCGCGTCTGCTTTCGCTTTCGCGGCAGCATCGGCTTTGGCTTTTGCTGCGGCTTCCGCTTTTTCTTTCGCTGCTTTTTCTTTGGCTTCCTGAGCGGCCGCGGCTTTGGCTTCCGCGGCAGCTTTAGCTTCAGCGGCCTTGGCTTCTTTAGCCGCTTCCGCTTTAGCCTGCTTCGCCGCTTCCGCCTTGGCCTGTTTAGCGGCCTCGGCCGCTTCGGCTTTGGCCTGCTGTTCAGCCTGCTTCTTCGCTTCTGCCGCCGCGGCTTTCGCCTGTTGCTCGGCCTGCTTCTTCGCCTCTGCTGCGGCCTGCTTAGCGTCTTCCTGAGCCTTTATTTTCGCGTCAGCGGCCGCTTTGGCCTGCGCATCGGCTTCCGCTTTAGCATCCGCTTTGGCTTTCGCTGCAGCCGCTTCTGCGGCTTTCTGTTGTGACTCGGCCTGTTTCGCGGCGGCTTCCGCCGCCTTCTGCTGTTCAGCCTGGGCTTTCGCCTGCTGTTTCGCGTCTTCCTGTGCCTGTAAGCGCTCTTTTTCCAGCTCTTTCAGCCGCTGCTGTTCAGCCGCCTGTTTCTGCTGTAGCTCTTGGGCCTGCTGCTGTGACTGTTTCTGGCGCTGCTGTTCCGCGCGCTGACTGTCACTTTGCTGATTCTGCTGACGATTATATTGATCAACCACCGCACCGGGATCGACCATCACCGCCTCGATATCGCTACCGCCGCCACCGCCGCTGGCTTCAATATGCTCATTAAACGAGCTCCATATCAGCAGGGCAATCAGCACGATATGCAGAATCACCGAAATGATTATCGCGCGCTTTAACTTTTCGTTTTGCTCGGTTGCCTTCGACACACTCGGTTCCCAAAAACGGTTCGACTTTAAATCGGCTGCGTCATCAAACCGACAGATTTAACCCCAGCCTGATGCAACAGGTTCAGCGCCTTAATGATTTCATCATAAGGCACCTCTTTCGCACCGCCGATCAGAAAGACGGTTTTCGGATTCGCTTCCAGACGACGTTGCGCTTCGCTAATCACCTGTTCCGGTGGTAGCTGCGATAAACGATCGTGATCCACCACCATGCTGTATTGGCCGACACCCGACACTTCTACAATCACGGGAGGATTATCATCGCTGGAAACCGTTTTAGAATCCGTCGCATCCGGCAAATCCACTTCCACGCTTTGGGTTATGATTGGGGCTGTCGCCATAAAGATCAGCAACAACACCAGCAGAACGTCCAGCAGCGGAACAATGTTGATTTCCGACTTTAGCTCGCGGCGACCGCGACCACGCACTCGGGCCATCATTTACCTCTGTTTACTTAGCGCTGTCGCTGGAAAAGGCCTGACGATGCAGGATAGCCGTGAACTCTTCCATGAAGTTGTCATAGCCCTGTTCCAGTTTATTCACGCGCTGGTTCAGTCGGTTATACGCCATCACCGCTGGAATCGCCGCGAACAAACCGATGGCCGTGGCGATCAAGGCTTCTGCGATACCTGGCGCAACCATCTGCAACGTTGCCTGTTTTACTGCTCCGAGGGCAATAAAGGCATGCATGATCCCCCACACCGTACCAAACAGACCGATATACGGGCTGATGGAACCGACGGTGCCAAGGAAAGGAATATGGTTTTCCAGCGCTTCCAGCTCACGATTCATGGAAATGCGCATTGCCCTGCTCGCCCCTTCCACTGCGGCTTCAGGTGCATGGTTGTTGACTCGATGCAGACGCGCAAATTCTTTGAAACCGGCGTAAAAAATTTGCTCTGAGCCTGACAGCTCTTCGCGACGCGCCTGGCTTTCCTGATAAAGGCGAGAAAGCTCAACGCCGGACCAGAATTTGTCTTCAAAGGCGTCAGCTTCCCTTCCCGCCGCATTCAGAATACGCGTGCGCTGGATGATGATTGCCCATGAAGCAATCGAAAAGCCGATCAAAATCAACATGATAAGTTTGACCAGAAGGCTCGCCTTCAGGAACAAATCAAGAACGTTCATGTCAGTCACTGCTTGAACTCCGCGACAATAGACTTGGGAAGCGCAATCGGCTTCATTAGGTGTGGGTTGATGCAGGCAATCAGGACCTCTGCCTCATTGAGCACTTTGCCTTCTGCATTCACGATACGCTGGGTGAATGTCATCGTCGCCCGGGTCATTGATGTCACTTCGCTCTGAATTTCCAGAAGATCGTCAAGACGCGCCGCCGAAAGATAGTCCACCGTTATGCGCCGTACCACAAAAGCAATCTGCTGTTCTAACAGCGTCTGCTGATTGAAATGATGCTGACGCAACATTTCGGTACGTGCTCGTTCATAAAAAGCGATATAGCTGGCGTGATAAACCACACCACCGGCATCGGTATCTTCATAGTAGACCCGAACCGGCCAGCGAAACAGCGTTGTACTCACTCTACATCCCGGCCTCGTTTTAAACGTTGCTACTATACGCAAGACAATTGGGGTTGGGAATGGGCTGCCAGGGCCAGGAGAAAATAATTATCAGTTGGTTACAACCGGAAGGCTTTAATGGAGGCTTCTTGACCAGACGCTGAAGTAAACTCACGTTTCAGCGCGTTATACTGCCAGGCAGTCAGAGATAAAACCGGCTCACCCCCCACAAGAGTACCACCAGGGCAGGTAAAGGGGTAAAAAAAGCGCGCCAGCGCAATCGTCGCGGCTGAAACCCGGTGCCGTGAATAACGCCCGTGCACACCGCCCAGATAAGCAACATCCCCTGCCACAGCAGAATGCCGCCTGAGCCACTGGCAAAGCGTGCGGGATTCCATAACAGGCATCCCGCCAGCCAGAGTGCCAGAATCAGCGAAAGGGCCCGGAACGGGCCCTTATCCATCAGACGATACGCCGTCTGAATCAACCGGCCCATCAGGGTTGCCGATCCGACGTCGCGCCGTCTTCAATATGCTCTATGGCCAGCGCCGTGATGATACCAAAGGCGCACGCCAGCAAGGTGCCAAGAATCCAGGCAAAATACCACATGTGTTGACTCCTTAATCAGTACAGTGAGTTGCTGTTGCTTTCAACATGCTCTTTGGTGATGCGGCCAAACATCTTCCAGTAACACCAACTGGTGTAGAGCAGGATGATGGGCACAAAAATTATCGCGGCAAAGGTCATGGTTTTCAGCGTCAGCAAACTGGATGTCGCATCCCACATAGTCAGACTGGTGCCCGGTACCGTACTGGAAGGCATAATGAACGGAAACATGGCAATACCGGCCGTCATGATGACGCAGGCAAGCGTCAGTGAAGAGAACACAAACGCCCATGCGCTTTTGTTCATCCGTGAGCACAGCACCGTCAGCAGGGGCAGCACAACGCCCAGCAGTGGGAACAGCCACAACACAGGATGCTGCTGGAAATTCACCATCCAGGCACCGGCTTCACGCACCACGGTTTTTCCCAGCGGATTAGAAGCGGCATAGTGATCAAGCGTGCTGGTCACCACATAACCCGCAATACCGTACTTCACCCACAAACCAGCCAGCGCAAAACACACCATCATTACCAGTGTGGCGATCTGTGCGGTGGTACGTGAACGCAGATAGAGTTCGCCGGTTGTCCGCATTTGCAGATAGGTTGCCCCCTGCGCCAGTATCATCGCCACGCTGACCACACCGGCCAGCAGGCCAAACGGGTTCAGCAACTGGAAGAAGTTTCCGGTGTAGTAAAGGCGCATATACTCATCGGCGTGAAACGGCACGCCCTGCAACAGGTTGCCAAAAGCCACGCCAATCACCAAAGGCGGCACGAAGCTGCCGATAAAAATGCCCCAGTCCCAGGCCCCGCGCCAGCGCTTGTCTTCAATCTTTGAGCGGTAATCAAAGCCTACCGGACGGAAAAACAGCGAAGCCAGCACCAGGATCATCGCCACATAAAACCCTGAAAACGCGGCGGCATAAACCATCGGCCAGGCAGCAAACAGCGCACCACCTGCGGTAATTAACCAGACCTGGTTGCCGTCCCAGTGCGGCGCAATGGTGTTAATCATTACCCGACGCTCGGTATCCGTTCGGCCTAACAGGCGCGTTAACATGCCGACGCCCATATCGAAGCCATCAGTGACGGCAAAGCCTACCAGCAAAATGCCGATCAGCAGCCACCAGACAAAGCGCAGAACTTCATAATCAAACATGGCGGTTCTCCTTATCCACGTACCGGCTGAACATTTTTCGCCATCTGCTCATGGTGATAACGACCCGTTTTCAGGCTGCTTGGCCCCAGGCGGGCAAATTTAAACATCAGATACATCTCGGCCACCAGGAACAACGTATAGAGGCCGCAAATCAGCCCCATTGAGAACAGAATATCCCCAATGGTGAGCGACGAATTCGCCACGGCCGTAGGCAGCACCTCACCTATTGCCCAGGGTTGACGGCCATATTCTGCGACAAACCACCCTGCCTCAACCGCAATCCACGGCAGCGGAATGCCATACAGCGCGGCTTTGAGTAACCAGCGATTTTTGCCGATGCGATTACGAATGACGCTCCAGAACGACAGCGCGATAACGCCGAGCAACAGCACCCCACAGAGCACCATGATACGGAAAGCAAAATACAGCGGTGCCACGCGCGGAATGGAATCCTGCGTTGCCTGTTTGATTTGCGCCTCGCTGGCATCAGAGACGTTTGGCGTATAGCGCTTCAACAGCAGGCCATAACCCAGATCTTTTTTACTGTGATTAAACGCCTCACGCACAGCCGGGTCGGTATTGCCGCTGCGCAGCGCGTTTAGCAGTGCATAGGCTTTCATGCCGTTTCGAATGCGCACTTCATGTTGGGCCATCAGTTCTTTCAGACCGGTTACGGGCGTATCCGTTGAGCGGGTAGCAATCAGCCCCAACAGATAGGGAATCTGAATGGCGTAATGATTCTGCTGCGATGCCTGATCGGGCAAACCAAACAGAGTAAACGCGGCCGGTGCGGGCTGGGTGTCCCATTCGGCTTCAATGGCAGCCAGCTTGGTTTTCTGAACATCCCCCATCTCGTAACCTGACTCATCACCCAGCACGATGACGGACAGTATGGCTGCCATACCAAAACTGGCGGCGATGGCAAAAGAGCGTTTAGCAAAAGCCAGATCTCGCCCTTTCAGTAAATACCATGCGCTGATGCCCAAAATGAACATCGCACCTGTGGTGTAACCCGACGCGACAGTGTGAACAAATTTCACCTGGGCAACCGGATTTAACACCAGCTCCGAGAAGCTCAGCATCTCCATGCGCATGGTTTCAAAATTAAACTCAGAGGCGATGGGGTTCTGCATCCAGCCGTTTGCTACCAGAATCCACAGTGCAGACATGTTGGAACCCAGCGCCACCAGCCAGGTGACAGCCAGGTGCTGAACTTTACCCAGACGATCCCAACCGAAAAAGAACAGGCCAACAAAGGTAGACTCAAGAAAGAATGCCATTAATCCTTCAATGGCCAACGGCGCACCAAAAATATCGCCGACATAATGAGAATAGTAAGACCAGTTGGTGCCGAACTGAAACTCCATCGTCAGCCCGGTTGCCACGCCCAGCGCAAAGTTAATACCAAATAACTTGCCCCAGAATTTCGTCATATCCTTATAAATTTGTTTACCGCTCAGCACATAGACCGTTTCCATTATTGCCAGCAAAAACGCCATACCGAGCGTTAATGGGACGAAAAGGAAATGGTACATCGCCGTTAAGGCAAACTGTAAACGCGACAGCTCGACAATATCTAGCATAATGACTCCTTGCTCCTCACCTTAACTCTGTATCCGTACAGACTGAATAAGAGTCAGGAACGACTGATTATTGATTCCAGTTTTGTCATCGACAGGACAGATCTGTGTGCGGCCTGGGATGAGGGCGTAACGGTTAACAGAAACCTGTGAAACACCAATGCAGCAGCGTGGCTCAAACGTTTAACGAGTAATAAATGAAAAATTGATGCTTTCCCGTATTTGTACAAACGTATGAATATTTTTTTAAAAGGCTGGATTGATGCAGCGCAATTTAAGCGCTTAACCGCATCCTTTGCTAGCAGTAAAGTTTGTTATAAATGACAGAAAATTGATTTGGAATAATGAAAAGAGATGGGAAATATGTTCTCACGAAGACTTTGTTAAAAAACTGTCATCGGGCAATTTGCTTTTCTATAAATATTTAACTTTATATCTTATTGAATAACTTTTTTTGCGGCCAGGATGAAATCCTAAGCCAAATTAATAATAGCAAACATCACAGGAATACTTAAGATTATTTTATGTTATTTATGGGCGGTACTAAAATTAAACACGCGGTGCCGTGGATTATTCAATGCAAAGACGTAAAAAAGCCACCCGAAGGTGGCTCTGTGATAATACTCAGGCCTGTTATTTGGCTGGCAGGACGGCTTTAACGGCATCGCCGATATCAGCCAGACTGCGTACGGTTTTCACGCCTGCCGCTTCCAGCGCAGCAAACTTCTCGTCTGCTGTACCTTTACCACCGGCAATAATGGCGCCAGCGTGGCCCATACGTTTGCCTTTCGGGGCCGTTACGCCAGCAATGTAGCCGACAACCGGTTTAGTCACGTGCTCTTTAATAAAAGCAGCGGCTTCTTCTTCAGCGCTACCACCGATTTCACCGATCATGACGATCGCTTCCGTCTGTGGATCGTCCTGGAACATTTTCAGGATGTCGATGAAGTTAGAACCTGGGATCGGGTCACCGCCAATACCAACGCAGGTTGACTGACCGTAGCCGATATCGGTGGTCTGCTTAACGGCTTCATAGGTCAGGGTGCCTGAACGCGATACGATACCAACACGGCCCGGCTGATGAATGTGTCCCGGCATGATACCGATCTTACATTCGCCTGGGGTGATCACACCTGGGCAGTTTGGACCGATCATGCGTACGCCCGCTTCATCCAGCTTCATCTTCACGGTCAGCATGTCCAGCGTCGGGATGCCTTCGGTGATGGTGATGATCAGCTTGATACCGGCATCGATGGCTTCCAGGATACCGTCTTTGCAGAACGGTGCCGGAACATAGATGACGGTTGCCGTTGCGCCGGTCGCTTCCACCGCTTCACGTACGGTGTTAAAGACTGGCAGGCCCAGATGCGTGGTGCCGCCTTTGCCTGGCGTAACGCCGCCAACCAGTTGCGTGCCGTATGCCAGCGCCTGCTCAGAGTGGAAAGTCCCTTGTCCGCCGGTGAATCCCTGGCAAATGACTTTGGTGTTTTTGTCGATCAAAATGGACATTATTTACCCTCCGCAGCAGCAACAACACGCTGTGCCGCGTCTGTCAGACTGGTTGCTGCAATGATGTTCAGACCACTGTCCGCCAGTTTCTTAGCGCCCAGTTCAGCGTTGTTACCTTCCAGACGTACCACGACCGGTACGTTAACACCCACTTCTGCTACTGCACCGATGATGCCGTCTGCGATCAGGTCGCAACGTACGATGCCGCCGAAGATGTTAACGAATACCGCTTTCACGGCGTCGTCAGACAGGATGATTTTAAAGGCTTCGGTTACGCGCTCTTTGGTCGCGCCGCCGCCCACATCCAGGAAGTTCGCTGGCTGGCCACCGTGGTGCTTAACGATGTCCATGGTACCCATTGCCAGGCCTGCGCCGTTAACCATACAACCGATGTTGCCTTCCAGCGCAACATAGTTCAGTTCCCACTGTGTCGCGTGCGCTTCACGAGGATCTTCCTGGCTTGGATCGCGCATTTCACGCAGCTCTGGCTGACGGAACAGGGCATTGCCATCGGCACCCAGTTTGCCATCCAGACAGATCAGGTCGCCCTGCTTGGTGATCACCAGCGGGTTGATCTCAACCATCGCCAGGTCACGCTCCAGGAACATGGTGGCCAGACCCATGAAAATTTTAGTGAACTGGCTGACTTGCTTACCGGTCAGGCCCAGTTTAAAGGCTAACTCACGGCCCTGATAAGGCTGTGGACCGGCCAAAGGGTCCAGCGCCATTTTGTGGATCAGGTGTGGCGTTTCTTCTGCCACTTTCTCGATTTCCACGCCGCCTTCGGTCGATGCCATAAAGATGACACGACGCGTCGCACGGTCAACCACGGCGCCCAGGTACAGCTCCTGATCGATATCGGTCGCGGCTTCAACCAGAATCTGGTTTACCGGCTGACCATTGGCGTCAGTTTGGTAAGTTACCAGACGTTTACCCAGCCAGTTTTCGGCGAAAGCACGGATGTCTTCTTTACTGTTAACCACCTTCACACCGCCCGCTTTACCGCGGCCACCGGCATGAACCTGACATTTAACTACCCACGGGCCTGCACCGATTTTCGATGCTGCTTCTTCTGCTTCACGTGGTGTAGTACAGGCGTAGCCGGTCGGTGCTGGCATGCCATACCGTGCAAACAGCTGTTTAGCCTGGTATTCGTGTAAGTTCATGATGTTCTATCCATTCAGATCTGAAAAGAGTATTGAGGTTGGGCACGCAACGCGTGCCCAGTGATGAATCAGACATCCAGCAGCAGACGCGCCGGATCTTCCAGCATCTCTTTCACTGCGACCAGATAGCCGACAGATTCACGGCCATCGATTAAACGGTGATCGTAGGAGAGAGCCAGGTACATCATTGGCAGGATCACAACCTGACCATTGACCGCCATTGGACGATCTTTGATGGCGTGCATGCCCAGAATCGCGCTCTGTGGCGGGTTGATGATTGGCGTAGACATCAGTGAACCAAACACACCACCGTTGGTGATGGTAAAGTTACCGCCAGTCAGATCCTCAACCGTCAGCTTGCCGTCACGGCCTTTTAAAGCCAGTTCTTTAATTTTCTTCTCGATGTCAGCCATGCTTAACGCATCAACATCACGCAGTACCGGTGTTACCAGGCCACGTGGCGTAGAAACGGCAATGCTCACATCGAAGTAGTTGTGGTAAACCACATCTTCGCCATCGATAGAGGCGTTGACTTCAGGGTAACGCTTCAGCGCTTCCACGACGGCCTTGATATAGAACGACATAAAGCCCAGACGCACACCGTGACGCTTCTCGAACGCATCGCCGTACTGCTTACGCAGGTCCATAATGGGCTTCATGTTGATTTCGTTGAAGGTCGTCAACATGGCGGTGCTGTTCTTGGCTTCCAGCAGACGCTCCGCAACACGCTTACGCAGACGCGTCATCGGTACACGTTTTTCGCTGCGGTTAGCCACTGGCTGCTGAGCAGCAGGTGCCGCCGCGGGCGCTGCGGCTTTATCTGCCTGCGGTTTGTTCGCCAGATGCTTTTCAACATCTTCACGGGTTAAACGTCCACCCACGCCGGTGCCTTTGATCTGCGAAGCATCAAGATTATGCTCGGCAATCAGGCGGCGGATAGCCGGGCTAAGTGCGTCACTGCTCTCTTCTTCCAGAGAAGCCGTCTGACGCTGAGATGGCGTCGATTCATTGCTTTCCGCTTTGGCACTGCTTTCTTTGCCAGCACTGTTGCCTTCTTTCAGGCGACCCAGGATCTGACGGGAGGTAACCGTTGCCCCTTCGTCTTCCAGCACCGCTTCCAGCACGCCATCGGCAGAAGCTGGCACTTCCAGCACGACTTTGTCAGTTTCAATTTCGACGATGACTTCATCGCGACTTACTGCATCGCCTGGTTTCTTGTGCCAGGTTGCTACTGTGGCATCTGCAACCGATTCAGGCAGGTCGGGAACGAGAATATCTACGCTACTCATTATCTTTCCTTTTAATTAATTGACGTTCAGAGCGTCATTAACCAGGTCTTGCTGCTGTTGTTGGTGTACGGACATATAACCCACGGCCGGTGAAGCCGATGCCGGGCGACCTGCATAGCGCAGCGTGGCACCGAACGGCACGACATCACGGAAATGATGCTGGCTACAGTACCAGGCGCCCTGGTTCAGCGGCTCTTCCTGGCACCAGACAAAATCCTGTACGTGAGAATAAGCTTTTAATGCTTCCTGTACCGCCTGATGCGGGAACGGGTAAAGCTGTTCGATGCGCACGATGGCAACATCGTTTTTCTCGTCTTTACGACGCTGTTCCAGCAGATCGTAGTAAACCTTACCGGAACACATCACGACGCGCTTAACGCCTTGCGGGTCCAGATCGTCGACTTCGCCAATCGCAGGCTGGAAACTGCCATTCGCCAGTTCTTCCAGAGAAGAGATAGCCAGCGGGTGACGTAACAGCGACTTCGGCGACATCACCACCAGCGGACGACGCATACCACGCAGCGCCTGACGACGCAGCATGTGATACACCTGAGCCGGTGTTGACGGGACACAAACCTGCATGTTCTGCTCGGCGCAGAGTTGCAGATAGCGTTCCAGACGTGCAGAGGAGTGCTCCGGGCCCTGACCTTCGTAGCCATGCGGGAGTAACATCACCAGGCCACACATACGGCCCCACTTCTGTTCGCCAGAGCTGATGAACTGGTCAATAACAACCTGAGCACCGTTAGCAAAGTCACCAAACTGCGCTTCCCAGATGGTCAGCACGCGTGGCTCTGCAGTGGCATAGCCATATTCAAACGCCAGCACCGCTTCTTCAGACAGGACCGAGTCCCACACTTTGAACTCGCCCTGGCTGTTATGAATATGATGCAGCGGCGTATAGGTTGAGCCGTTCGCCTGGTTGTGAACAACTGCATGGCGATGGAAGAAGGTACCGCGACCGGAGTCTTCACCCGAGAGGCGAACCGGAATCCCTTCATCAACCAGGGTTGCGTAGGCCAGATTTTCTGCACCGCCCCAGTCGAACGCTTTCTCGCCTTCGGCCATCAGCTTACGATCGTTGTAAATCTTGGCAACGCGTGCCTGTACTTCAATCTGTTCAGGGACCTGGCTGATGCGTAATGCCAGTTCCTTCAGGCGTTTCATGTCAACCTGTGCCGGGTAAGGCTCATCCCACTCGTGGTTCAGGTAAGGCGACCACGTGAACGAATGCAGGCTCATTGGACGCCATTCAGGCACCACGCATTCGCCCGCATCGAGCGCATCGCGGTACAGATTCACCATTTCGGTGGCATCTTCCTGAGAGGCAACACCTTCACCTTCCAGACGATCGGCGTAGATTTTACGCGGCGTCGGATGCTTTTTGATTTTCTGGTACATCAACGGCTGCGTTGCACTTGGCTCATCCGCTTCGTTGTGACCATGACGGCGATAGCACACCAGATCGATAAACACATCGCGTTTAAAGGTATTGCGATAGTCCAGCGCCAGACGTGTTACAAAAGCCACTGCTTCCGGGTCGTCAGCATTGACGTGGAAAATCGGGGCCAGCACCATTTTGCCGATGTCAGTACAGTACGGGGTTGAACGCGCGTCTTTCGGGTTGGAGGTGGTAAACCCAACCTGGTTGTTAATGACGATGCGAACCGTACCGCCGACTTCATAGCCGCGCGCCTGTGACATGTTCAGCGTTTCCTGAACGACGCCCTGGCCAATAACCGCAGCATCACCGTGAATGGTGATAGGCAGAACTTTATTACTGACCGGCTCAGCCAGACGATCCAGACGAGCACGCACCGATCCCATCACCACCGGGCTGACAATTTCCAGGTGAGACGGGTTAAACGCCAGCGCCAGATGCACCAGGCCGCCTTCGGTTTCAATATCCGAAGAGAAGCCCATGTGATATTTCACATCACCAGTGCCCAGATGCTCTTTGTGCTTGCCAGAGAATTCGTCAAACAGATCCTGTGGCTTTTTACCCAGTACGTTAATCAGTACGTTAAGACGGCCACGGTGCGCCATCCCCAGTACCACTTCACGTGTGCCGTTTTTGCCCGCATGACGAATCATTTCGCGCAGCATGGGCACCAGCGCATCACCGCCTTCCAGCGAGAAGCGTTTCGCACCCGGGAATTTCGCGCCCAGATATTTTTCAAGGCCTTCTGCCGCGGTCAGCTCTTTCAGGAAACCTTTTTTCTCTTCGCCACTGAATGAGGTCTGGCTCGCACCGGATTCAATACGCTGTTGAATCCAGCGTTTCTCTTCGGTGTTATTGATGTGCATGTATTCTGCACCAATAGAGCCACAGTAAGTCTGCTTCAGCGCGTCGAACAGATCGGCCAGCTTCATGGTTTCTTTGCCAATGGCAAAAGAACCTACGTTAAAGCTTTCCTGAAAATCGGCGTCGGTCAGATCGTGAAAGGCGGGATCGAGATCGGCAACACGGTCCTGTTTCCACAGGCCAAGCGGATCGAGATTGGCTTCCTGATGTCCGCGAAAACGAAACGCGTTTATCAGCTGCAGCACTTTCACTTGTTTGGAGTTGGTTGCCGGATCGGTGACTGAGGAGGTGTAACGAGATGCGTCTTTCGCCAGGCGACGGAAATATTCGCGAGTCGCGGAGTGGAACTGCTCAGGTTTCACTCCCGTGCCTGGTAACTGTTGGAACATCGAGCGCCACACTGCATCCACAGAGTCAGGATCGGTCAGGAAATCCTCATAGAGTTGCTCTATGTAAGACTGATTCGCGCCGGCCAGCCAGGAGGAGTCCAGCCAGGGCTTCATCGCGCTGTTCTGCATTGTGATCCCTTAAGCAATGTTATGCTTTTTTGAGGTTTCATTTGTTGCCGCTTTCGCGGTTAGCCGTAGTGAGTTCAGCGATACGAGCACTGTGCGCAGCGCGCGCCCGGCCCGTAAGGGAACCTTTGTAAACGTGGTCGGAACCGCGTTTACAGAGGCTTCCGTAAAACACCGGGAACCTGAGGTTCCCGGTGGTACAACTAGGCGCCGCGTTGCAGCAGCATCGACTTGATATGGCCGATAGCGCGCGTCGGGTTAAGCCCTTTAGGACAAACACTTACACAGTTCATGATGCTGTGACAGCGGAAAACGCTGAAGGCATCACTCAGATTATCCAGACGCGCATCGGTTTCGGTGTCGCGGCTGTCAATCAGGAAACGGTAAGCGGCCAGCAGGCCCGCAGGACCGATGAACTTGTCCGGGTTCCACCAGAACGACGGGCAAGAGGTGGAGCAGCAGGCGCAGAGGATGCACTCATACAATCCATCCAGATGTGCACGCTCGCCCGGCGACTGCAGATGCTCACGCGCTGGCGGGTTTTCACCGTCGTTTAATAAGAAAGGTTTAATTTTCTCATACTGGGCATAAAACTGCCCCATGTCCACCACCAGGTCGCGCACGACAGGCAGGCCCGGCAGAGGACGGATAACGATTTTCTGCTTGCCGTTGCCCAGTGCCGAGACCGGCGTGATGCAGGCCAGGCCGTTTTTACCGTTCATGTTCAGACCGTCTGAACCGCACACGCCTTCACGGCATGAGCGACGGAACGCCAGCGTAGGATCTTTCTCTTTCAGGCGGATCAACGCATCCAGCAGCATCATGTCACGGCCGTCTTCCGCTTCCAGGGTATAGTCCTGCATCCGCGGTTTGTCATCGACGTCCGGATTGTAACGATAGATCGAAAATTCAAGTCTCATGATGATCTCCGCAATTAGTAGGTACGCGCTTTAGGCGGGAAGGCCGCACGCAGTTTCGGTTGCATGTTCACCTCACGGCGCGTCATGCTTTCCGTTTGCGGAACATAGAGGCTATGGCACAGCCAGTTTGCATCATCACGTTCCGGATAATCGAAACGGCTGTGTGCGCCACGGCTCTCGGTGCGGTAGTTGGCCGCCACAGCAGTGGCGTAAGCCGTTTCCATCAGGTTGTCCAGCTCAAGGCACTCAATACGTTGGGTATTGAAGTCAGGTGAACGGTCATCCAGACGGGCTGACTTCAGACGCTCACGGATCTCTTTCAGCTCAGCAAGCCCTTCACGCATCGCATCGCCTTCGCGGAAGACCGAGAAGTTGTTCTGCATACAGCGCTGCAACGCTTTACGGATTTCAACCGGATCTTCACCCGTCGTGTTGTTTTCCCAGCGATTGAAGCGCGCCATCGCAGCATCAATGTTTTCCTGGTTGGCTTCGCGCAGTTCGCCCTGCTCTTCCAGGCACTCAAGCAAATGCACGCCAGCCGCACGGCCAAATACCACCAGGTCCAGCAGCGAGTTACCGCCCAGACGGTTGGCACCGTGTACTGATACGCAGGCGATTTCGCCCACGGCGAACAAGCCCGGGATCACTTCATCTTCGCCCTGCTCGTTAACGCGCAGCGCCTGGCCCGTTACTTTGGTCGGCACGCCGCCCATCATGTAGTGGCAGGTTGGAATGACCGGAATCGGCTCTTTAATTGGGTCAACGTGAGCAAAGGTACGGGACAGCTCAAGGATACCTGGCAGACGGGATTCCAGCACTTCCGCGCCCAGGTGATCAAGTTTCAGCTTGATATGCGGGCCCCATGGACCTTCACAACCGCGACCTTCACGGATTTCCACCATCATCGAACGCGCCACAACGTCACGACCGGCGAGGTCTTTGGCGTTAGGGGCATAGCGCTCCATGAAACGCTCACCGTGTTTGTTGAGCAGATAACCGCCTTCACCACGACAACCTTCTGTTACCAGTACACCTGCACCGGCAATACCGGTCGGGTGAAACTGCCACATTTCCATGTCCTGCACGGGCACGCCAGCGCGCAGCGCCATGCCGACACCGTCGCCGGTATTGATGTGGGCGTTCGTGGTGGACTGATAAATACGTCCTGCACCGCCGGTCGCCAGAATGGTGGCTTTCGCTTTGAAGTAGACCGTTTCGCCGGTTTCCATGCAGATTGCCGTACAGCCTACAATCGCACCGTCGTCATTCTTCACCAGATCCAGCGCATACCATTCGGAAAAGATCGTCGTTTTATTTTTCAGGTTCTGCTGATACAGCGTATGCAGCAGAGCGTGGCCAGTACGGTCGGCCGCTGCGGCAGTTCGCGCCGCCTGCTCACCGCCGAAGTTTTTCGACTGACCACCAAACGGACGCTGATACACGCGGCCGTCATCAAGACGGGAGAATGGCAGACCCATATGCTCCAGTTCCAGAATCGCTTCCGGGCCGACGTGACACATGTATTCAATGGCGTCCTGGTCACCGATATAGTCGGAACCTTTGACGGTATCGTACATATGCCATTCCCAGTTATCTTCATGGGTATTACCCAGCGCAACGGTGATACCGCCCTGCGCGGATACCGTATGAGAACGGGTCGGGAAGACTTTAGACAACAGGGCACAGGTCTGGCCCGATTGGGAGATTTGCAGTGCCGCGCGCATACCTGCGCCGCCTGCGCCGATTACCACGGCATCAAATTCTCTGATTGGTAAACTCATTTACACACCCCACACCACAACAAATCCATAAATAGCATATGACAACAGCGCCACTACGATAACCAACTGTAACAGCAGACGCGCCGCCACTGATTTAACGTAGTCCGTTAACACCTGCCACATACCAATCCAGCCGTGGATCAGAATGGAAAACAGCGTCAGGAGCGTGAACACTTTTGTAAATGCAGAAGCGAAGAAGCCACGCCAGATGTCATACGTTAGCGTGTCTGTCATCACCACGAAACCAAGGATGTAGATGATGTAAAGCGTAATGAGGATTGCCGACGCGCGCAGCAACAGCCAGTCCTGAATGCCATTGCGACCCAACGCGGATGCATTGCTTACCATACGAGGACTCCTGCTAAAATTGAAAGCACGACAGTAATACCAAACGTCACCTGCGCAGAAAGCTTACCCGCTTCCAGCGTTTCGGCCAGATAACCAAAATCCATTAACATATGACGTATCCCGCCCACTGCATGATAGGCCAGCGCAGTTAAAATGCCCCACATGATAAACTTCGCAAAGAAGCCATTCATGATAGACGCTGCGTGCTGGAAACCTTCGGGAGAAGAGAGAGAAAGACCGAGAAGCCATAACAGGATGCCGAGAGCAACCAGAGTGATGACGCCGGAGACGCGATGAAGAATGGACGATATTGCAGTAACGGGAAACCGGATCGTCGAGAGATCCAAGTTGACAGGTCTTTGTTTTTTCACGGTTTTGCCCACACAGCTCTTTTTTATTTTGCTTCCTCCGGACATAAGACCTGAACCGCAACGCTGTTCAGACTTTATCCGTCACCAAAATAGCAACATCCAGTGTTAAATGACGTGGTACAAACGCTGGGTGGCTCCTGGTGTCAGGGTATTCCGGAGACCTGGCCGGAAGTATAGGACGATCACATTCTGATTACAATTCCCCTACAAACTCTTTGGAGAATTTTGGGTAGAACAGTGATCATTCTCACGTTTTTCACAATTCATACAAATTTAATTATCTGATTTGACAATAGTTCAACAATTCAGTTACAAACTAATCCGATAAAATCCTATGATGCACAAAAGTTATGGGGATACACTTTCTCCTAAGCTTAAGTTATGTAACATTGCCAGTAACAGTTTTTAAAACCATCAGGTTATTGGTTACAAAGAAGTTATGTCCTGACCGGATCTTTAACAACCGCGATATGCACATGTCACGGCTTTACATTTCCTGTGGAACGCGCCTCTCACTCTGTACCCTTCACTGCTTATAATGCAGAGTGACACCGTGAAGTACTGCCTAAATGCAACATGCACGCGTTTCAGGTGTCGAAAGATCCTTACCTGCCCAAGGCGCTATGGAGACGAAAATGACAGATAAAAAAGTGACGCTAACCCTACCCGACGAAAAGCCTATTGAACTGAGTGTGTTACAAGGCACGCTGGGCCAGGATGTCGTTGATGTCCGCGAACTGGGTTCTAACGGCCTGTTTACCTTCGATCCTGGTTTCACGTCTACAGCGTCCTGCGAATCAAAAATTACCTTTATCGATGGCGATGAAGGTATCCTGCTTCACCGTGGCTTCCCAATCGACCAGTTGGCAACCCACTCAAACTACCTTGAAGTGTGTTATATCCTGCTGAATGGTGAAGCACCGTCGCAGGAACAGTTCGAAGACTTTAAAGTCACAGTTACCCGCCACACCATGATTCATGAGCAGATTACGCGTCTGTTCCACGGCTTCCGCCGCGATTCGCACCCAATGGCCGTGATGTGCGGCGTGACCGGCGCACTGGCGGCGTTTTATCACGACTCGCTGGACGTGAACATTGAACGCCATCGCGAAATCGCCGCGTTCCGCCTGCTGTCGAAAATGCCTACCATGGCAGCGATGTGTTACAAGTATTCAATCGGTCAGCCGTTCGTTTATCCACGTAACGACCTTTCTTACGCGGGTAACTTCCTGCACATGATGTTTGCGACACCTTGCGAAGAATACAAGGTTAACCCTGTGCTTGAACGCGCCATGGATCGCATTCTGATTCTGCATGCCGATCATGAGCAGAACGCATCCACCTCTACCGTGCGTACCGCCGGTTCGTCTGGCGCTAACCCGTTTGCCTGTATCGCTGCAGGTATCGCCTCCCTGTGGGGACCGGCGCACGGTGGCGCAAACGAAGCCTGTCTGCGCATGCTGGAAGAGATCAGCACCGTTGAGCACATTCCAGAATTCGTACGTCGTGCAAAAGACAAAAACGACTCCTTCCGCCTGATGGGCTTTGGTCATCGCGTTTACAAAAACTATGACCCACGCGCAACTGTCATGCGTGAAACCTGTCATGAAGTGCTGAACGAACTGGGCATGAAAGATGACCTGCTGGAAGTGGCGCTGGAGCTGGAACACATTGCGCTGAACGACCCGTACTTCATCGAGCGTAAACTCTATCCAAACGTGGACTTCTACTCCGGTATTATCCTGAAAGCCATGGGCATTCCGTCTTCCATGTTTACTGTGATTTTTGCCATGGCACGTACCGTTGGCTGGATCGCCCACTGGAAAGAGATGCACGATGAAGGCATGAAAATTGCCCGTCCTCGTCAGCTGTATACCGGTTATACCGAGCGCGACTTTACGTCACAGCTGGATAAATAAGCCCGTCGCCTGGGCGAATATCGCACCGGGCCATCGACGACAAAACGGCTATGCTGACAAGGCATAGCCGTTTTTTTGTGCCCAAAGGATGCAGGTTCCGTTGAGGTCGGACAGGTTTAACCTTATCGCTAAAGATGCTGTCGGATCACGGCAAGATGTTACTTTTTCGCGGCTGTTTCGCCAGCCTGAGCCGCTCTGAATTTGCGCCATTCATCGCGCGTTACTTCCCAGAGTTCTGAGTCATGTTCGCCTGAAACATAGTGTTGCTTTTCCGTTCTGATACAACGCATACCGCTTTTAACCGAGATAGCGACCGAACGTTGATTCGGCGCAGCTTTGGGTGTTCTCAGTACCGTTTTTTGCAGCACATTGAACCAGAAATCAGTAACGGCATTGCTGGCCTCGGTCATGTAACCCTGCCCCTGCCATTCCGGTACCAGCCAGAAGCCACGATGATTGTCCGGCGTGTCCATCAGGGAGATCGCCCCAATCATCAGTTGTTCCTCTTCCCGGCGACGTAATGTCCAGTACCAGCCTTTTCCCGCGGCGACGGCGGGTAAGGCCACATTGGTGATATAGTCTCTGGCGGCCCCGTCCGGATAAGGCCAGGGAACCGAATCGATCAGGTAGCGGACGATTTCCCATCGGGGAAACGTCGCTTGCATCGCGTCAGCGTCCAGCAATGTCAGCGGTTTTAATATCAGTCGTTCAGTCACAATTTCAGGCGTCATCGTGATGTCCTGCAACAGAAACCTGTGAATTAACCTGAGCCATCGTTTTGCTGCCGCGCTGTCGATCAGACCCGCCTGGCGTTTACATCTGACAGCCCGGGCACCAGTAAAACGGCCGGGAGGATAACACTCCCTTTTCAATCGTCTCACCGCAGCGCCGACACCGCTTACCCTGACGGTGGAACACCTCAAAGCGAAAGGCCGCTTCGCTGTGATACTTTTTCATTGTCCCGCGCATACGATAGGCATGACGCGGCACAGAGAGCAACGCATCACTGAAGGCAGCAAGCTGTGACCCGGTCAGTGACTGCGCGTTGTGGTGCGGCAGCAGCTGTGCCAGCCAGAGGATTTCCGCACGCAGATAGTTACCCAATCCAGCCAGAAACGCCTGGTCCAGTAATAAGCCGCTAAACTGGCGACGACGAAACCGCGCTGAAAGCAGCCGCTGCGTGACGTTCTCCACCGTCAGCGCGTGGCTTAACACATCTGGCCCAATGCGATTGAGAAACGGATGGCTGGCCAGCGTTTCCGCATTCAGCAACGCAATATCTGAGGCGCTGTACAACAATATCGCCTGGTCTGCTGTTGCCAGACGCACGCGTAACTGTCGCCGGGTCTCTGGCTGCACGTCGGGCGGCACAATGCGCCAGACGCCGTAAAGCTGGTTGTGAGAATAGAGCGTCAGACCGTTGCTGAAGTGTGTCAGCAGCGCTTTGCCGCGCGTCTCAATTGACGCCACCTTCTCCCCCACTAATGCTGGCTCGTAGGTTTTTAGCGCAGGAAAAGCAAACCAGACGTCGGTTAAAGGCTGACCGACAATGGCAACTTCAAGCTGATCCGCCACGCGGCGGATCTCCGGTCCTTCTGGCATCACTCGTCCTCTTAATGGGTTGCGCCACCCGCTTCCTTGAGATCCTGGGTGGTTTCCAGCGTGGTGTGTACAGCAATTTTCAGCGCCTCGATCACGGTTGCGGCGGCCATGCTGGGTTGGCCTGGATGATGCGCTGCTTGCTCAGGCAGGTAAGGAATATGGATAAATCCCGCCCGTGCCGCACTGCCGTGTTGGTGCAGCCAGTGCAGCAAACCGTACATCACCCGGTTACAGGTGAAGGTGCCGGCGGTTTGCGACACCGAGGCCGGAATTCCGGCTTTGCGCACAGCAGCCACGATGGCTTTGATCGGCAGGCGTGAGAAATAGGCAGCCGGTCCATCCTGCACAACCGGCTCATCCACGGGTTGATGACCCGCGTTATCGGGGATGCGCGCGTCATCAACATTAATGCCAATGCGCTCGACGGTGATATCGCTGCGCCCACCGGCCTGTCCGACGGAAATAATGGCATCCGGCTTAATCTCATCCAGCGCCTGATACAACACGTCCAGCACCTCGCTGAACACGACCGGTAACTGGCGCGTGACAATACGCGCACCGGCAATCTGCTGGCCTTCCAGCGCACTCACCGCCTGCCATGATGGATTAATGGATTCGCCACCAAAGGGTTCAAACGCCGTCATTAATACCGTTTTCATGCTGCCTCACAGAAACATCAGGAAATAGAGTAAAAAAACGTTAACGATTAACAGTAGCACACCGGTCGGGACCTGAGCTTTGATAACCGCATTACGATCTGGCAACTCCAGCAGCGCCGCAGGCACGATATTAAAGTTGGCCGCCATCGGGGTCATTAGCGTACCGCAGTAGCCTGAAAACATACCGATTGCCGCCATCACCGCCGGATTACCACCATGCTGCAGCACCAGAATGGGAATACCGATGCCCGCCGTAATAATCGGGAAGGCAGCAAAGGCGTTCCCCATGATCATTGTCAGCAGCGCCATACCGACCGCGTAAACGGTTACCGCAATGAAGCGGTTGTCCACCGCCAGATACTGTTCGGTAATATGGGAAATGGCACCGCCCACACCTGCAGCAGTAAATAACAGCCCCAGCGTGGCCAGGATTTGCGGTAAAAGAAAGGCCCAGCCCACACAATCCAGCAGGCGTCGGGTTTCCTGCATCGACTGCACCGGCTTTTCATGGGTCAGTTTCATGGCAATCAGCCAACCCAGCAGGCAGCCCACCGTCATGGAAAACAGCGTGACCAGCGTAGAGTGGTTGCCTGGTCCAAATAACCCGCTCTGTAAACCATGAATATTATTAAAGGCCAAGACACCAATAACCGTTACGACAGGAATCGCTAAGGCGGGCAGAAAGAGTTTATTTTTGAGGCGTTGTGCGCTGGCCTGCTTTTCCTCTTCGCTGCGCTGATGATAGCGCCCGAGCTTTACGCCCCCACATCCGGCAATCAACCCCATCAGCACGACCGCAACGCCGACGGTAATATGCAGGGTGCGCGTACCGCTCTCTGTTGACCCCATGAGCTGTGACATCCAGCGCGTGGTCCAGTCACCCACCAGAAAAATCAGGCCGTACAGTCCCCAAAACAGTCCGGTAGTAAAACGGCGCGGGTTCGCGCTGTCGCGCCAGGACAACAAGGCCACCACCAGCAAGATAACGCCGGCCAGCCACATCAAATACTGTTGCTGGAACATTAGCGAGCTCCTTTGGCTTTGCTGGTCTGACTGTTAATAGCGCTCAGTTCACGTGCCAGTTGACGATCCAGCCTTAACAGACGCGCGGAGTGAATCAAAAAGGCAGCGACAGCCGTTGGAATGCCCCATAAAGCGATATGCAGCGGCTCGGTCTGAATACCGGCGGATTCCTGCATAAAATTGTGCATGAAGATGATGGCACCGAAAGCGACAAAGATGTCCTCGCCAAAGAATAAACCGACGTTATCCGTTGCGGCAGACATGGCACGCAGGCGGTGGCGTATCTCAGGAGACAGCGCGCCGTACCGGCTTTCGCTGGCACCTTCGGCCATCGGAGCCAGCAATGGCCGCACCATTTGCGGATGCCCACCGAGGCTGGTCAGCCCCAGCGCCGCAGTTATTTCGCGCACAAACAGATAGACGATAAGCAGTCGCCCCGCCGTCGCGGTTTTAATCTGAGCAATCCACGTCTGGGCACGCTGTTTCAAACCATGGCGTTCCAGTAAGCCGATCACCGCCAGCGGCAACAGCAGGATAAGCGGCAGATTGCGGGTATTCAGAAAACCTTCACCCAGTTTTTGCAGAATATCGCCCAACGGCATCATGGCGGCAAGTCCGGTGACAAAGCCCGCGACGATCACCACCAGCACCGGATTAAAGCGCAAAACGAAGCCGACTACGATGGCAGCAATGCCCAGGAGTGGCCAGAGATTCACTACGCTATCCATATTTTCCCCTCGTAAGATATGAAAAAAAGCCTGAGCTTATCAGCCCGGCTGTGCCGCTTTATTGACTGGTTACAGCAATATTGTTATTGGCGAAGCTGGCACGTAATCGTTGCGCAAACTGCAGTGCATGTTCCCCATCACCGTGCACACAGACGGTTTGAGCATTGACCGCAACCCACTCACCACTCAGGCTTTTTACCCGCCCCTGCTGCACCATCGCCAGGGTCTGGTCGATAGCCTGCGCTTCCTCTTCAATTAGCGCGCCAGGTTGACCCCGAGGCACCAGGGCACCGCTACTGAGATAGCCGCGATCGGCAAACACTTCTTCGCGGGTTTTCAGGCCGTAGTGGGCCGCCGCCCGAATGGATTCGCTGTTCGCCAGCCCCACGACAATCAGTCCGGCATCGATAGCCTTAACGGCACGGGCAATGGCGTCCGCAAGCACGGCGTCGGCGGCAGCCTGGTTGTACAACATTCCATGGGGCTTTACATGGACCAGCGATTGCCCTTCGCTCTCCGCCAGGCTTTTCAGCGCGCCCACCTGGTAGATAATTTGGGCGTAAACGGTTTCGGGCGGCAGTTGCATGGCGCTGCGGCCAAAATTCTCACGGTCAGGAAAACTGGGATGTGCCCCAATCGCCACACCAAATGCGCTGGCCCAGCGCACGGATTGCAGCATCGTCTGTGCATCGCCCGCGTGAAACCCACAGGCGATATTGGCGGAGCTCACCAGTTGCAACAGCGCACGATCGCTGTCGCCGCCCTCGCCCAGATCGGCGTTTAAGTCAATTTTCATTAGCCAGTCCCCATGCTATTTGATCCAGTGCGTGCTGCTGTTGCCGTTTTGCTACCCGCGCCTCCTGTGGCGTACAGGGCACAAAATGGATCGGTTCCCCCAGACGGATCTGCGCCAGATGGTAGAGATCGCTCTCTATAATGCAGGCAATGCGCGGATAGCCGCCGGTCGTTTGTGCATCGGCCAGCAATACGATAGGTTGCCCGCTACCCGGCACCTGAATGATGCCCGGCACCAGGCCATGGGATAACAGCTCGCGTGAGGTTTCACGTTGCAAGGCAGGCCCCTGCAAGCGGTAGCCCATGCGGTTACTTTGTGGATTGAGTGTCCATGCCGCTCGCCACAGCTTTTGCTGGGCCTCTTCACTGAATTCGTGATATTCCGGCCCCGGCAGCGCGCGAATGCGGTTGCCCCACAGCAACTGCTTTACACCTTTTTTATGTGTGAAAGGCTGCCCCGGCTGGCCTAAAGGAATACGATCGCCATCCTGCAAGGTGCGCCCCTGAAAACCGCCAAATCCGGCTTTCAAATCCGTGCTGCATGAACCCAGCACGTCCGGCACATCGAACCCGCCCTGTATTGCCAGATAACTGCGCATCCCGTGGACCGGTTTCTTTAGTACCAGCACCTGACCTTTTTTGACCGGCAGCCGCCAACCGGTCCAGACGGGCTTGCCATCCAGTTCGGCCTGACAGCCGGCCCCCGTTAAGGCGAACCAGCCATTACGTCTGAATTCTGCTTTGAACTGACCCAGGACAATTTCCAGCACGGCGCTGCCCGGCGGATTACCGACCAGTAAATTTGCCGTGATCATGGCGGGCTGATCCAGAACGCCACTCACGCCGATACCGTATTGCCGCCAGTCATTGCGGCCGAAATCCTGAATACTGGTTGCCAGCCCCGCCCGAAGAATTGTTAACATATGCCTTCCTTTTGCGGAACAAAACGGACTTTATCACCCGGATGCAGCAACGTGGGTGGCTGCTGCTGTGGCGTGAAGAGCGCCAGCTGGGTTTGACCAATGAGCTGCCAGCCGCCGGGCGAAGCTAACGGATAAACCCCCGTCTGACTCCCGCCAATCCCTACCGAACCGGCAGGGACGACAACGCGGGGTTCCGCACGGCGTGGCATGTGCAGACGAGGATCAAGCCCGGCCAGATAGGGAAATCCTGGCTGGAAACCAATAAAAAAAACGTCGTAATCGCGACTGCTGTGCAACTCCACCACCTGTGTTACTGACATGCCGGCGTTTTCCGCCACCAGCGTCAGGTCTGGCCCCACCTCACCGCCGTAGATAACCGGTATCTGCATTACACGGGACTCGATGACCTGTGCCTTACTTTCCTGCCACCAGTGGTTGAGCTGATCGATCGCCTGCTGCGCATCAGCGGGCGCATCGTGCAGCAGCAAGGTGAGATTGTTCATACCGGGAATCACGTCCCGTATCGCATCATGTGACTGCACGCGGTGGCTCAGGTGCCATATTCGCTGCTGGCTTTCCAGTGAAACCGGCGGTGCCAGTTCCAGCACCACCGCACGTTCGCCCAGCATATAGCATCGTGTTTTTTGCAACACGCACCTCCCGGTAAACTGAATGATTGCGCTCAGGCATCATGCTGGCGTCCAAAAGCAGGCCCTGGTGTTGCGGCCTGAAGAAGGTAGTTATGCGAAAGTGACAGAGATGTGTCAACAGATTTGGGTTCTGTCGCGTTATACAGAACCCACAGGATCAGGCAGGATTAGGGATATCAATAAAGGTCACATCAAGGCCATGCTCTGCCGCCAGCCACTCACCCAGTGCCTGGATGCCGCACCGTTCAGTCGCATGATGACCGGCGGCGAAAAAGTGCAGGCCCTGCTCGCGTGCGCTGTGAATGGTTTGCTCAGACACTTCACCCGTTATAAAAGCATCCACCCCAAAGGCAGCTGCACTGTCGATAAACCCTTGACCGCCACCACTGCACCAGGCCACACGGCGGATTTCAGCAGGCGCATTATCGCCGCAGTGCAACGGCTCACGCCCCAGCACCTCGGTAATGCGCTGGGCCAGTTGCTGACCTGTCACTGGCTGGGTAAATTCGCCCCAGGGCACCAGCGGCATGATCTCGCCCATCACCTTGATGTCCAGCAGTTTAGCCAGCTGCGCGTTATTACCCAGTTGAGGGTGCGCATCCAGCGGTAAGTGCCAGCCATAGAGATTAATATCGTTAGTCAACAGGGTACGCAGCCGTTGGCGCTTCATGCCTTTAATGACCGCAGGCTCGTTTTTCCAGAAATAACCGTGATGCACCAGCACCGCATCGGCATGACGGGCCACGGCTTCATCCAGTAACGCCTGGCAGGCGGTGACGCCGGTAATCACCGTTTTTACCTCGGCGCGCCCTTCTACCTGAAGGCCGTTTGGCGCGTAATCGCTGAAGCTGTGGGTGTCCAGTTGCTGGTTGACGATGTTTTCTAACTCATAATGATTCATTTCTGCTCCTTGCCGCCTCAGGCCGCGTTCTTCGCGCGCTCAAAAGCGTCGAGTGTCTTTTTACGTGCGTCTTTATGTTCCACGATTGGCGCTGGATAATCGAGTGTCTTGTTATTTTTCTGCGCCCATTGATGCGGCTGATGAATATCACTATCAGGGACCGCGCTTAGCTCAGGCAGATAGCGGCGGATAAACTCACCCGCTTTATCAAAGCGCTCGCCCTGGGTGGTCGGGTTGAAAATGCGGAAATAGGGTGCAGCATCCGTTCCGGTTGAGGCCGCCCACTGCCAGCCGCCATTGTTGGCAGCCAAATCACCGTCTATCAGTTGCTGCATAAAGTAACGCTCGCCTTCCCGCCAGTCGATAAGCAGATCTTTAACCAGAAAACTGGCCGTAATCATACGCAGTCGGTTATGCATCCAGCCAAGCGTATGCATCTGGCGCATGGCCGCATCCACGATGGGATAACCAGTTTTACCCGCTTTCCAGGCCTCGAAATGCGCACTGTTGCGTTGCCACTCCACATTGCGCGTCCAGTGGACAAAGGGCTGATGTTTACACAAACGCGGGTGCGCCACGATGAGATGGCGATAGAACTCACGCCATATCAGTTCATTGATCCATACGGTTGCCGGGCTGTTATCCAGTGCTTTCGGCTGTTCATGGAGGATGCGATGCAGGCATTGCCGTGGCGAGAGCACGCCGACAGCGAGGTAGCCCGACAGACGACTGGTACTGTCCAGCGCAGGCAGATCGCGCTGCGTTGAATAATCGAGAACCGCTTTTTTGGCGAACTCGCGTAACCGCTTAATCGCCGCCTGTTCACCGGGCGGAAACAGCGACGCGTCAATATCGGCGTGGGGATAATCGAAAGGCGGGATACTTTCTTGTCCGCTAAGCGGCGCACCTGCGCGGGCTTTGGGGGCGGGTACGCACTCAGGTAGCCCCTGCTGTAACCGACGGAGAAAGGCGCGGCTGAACGGCGTAAACACTTTGTACATCTCACCATCACCGGTTTGAATACTCCCCGGCGACAGCAGTACGCTGTCATCAAAGCCCTGACAAACCACGTCCACTTCATGCAGCCGTTTTTCAGCCCTGGCGTCCCGCTCACGTTCGTTAACTTCGTACTGATAGTTATAAAACAGCCGATCAACCTGCTGCTTTTGGCAGAATTCGACCAGGAACCCGATGCTGGCCGCAAAATCATCACACTGATGAAAATGCAGCGGAATGCCCCGCTCCGCCAGGGAAGACTGAAGTATGCACAGATTCTGGTGAATGAAAGCGGCCTGTCGGGGTGCCATCTCATGTTGTTGCCACTGTCCCGGCGTTGCGATAAATAGCGCAATCACGTTGGCATCAGGTTGATTGCAGGCCGCGTGCAGTGCCAGATTATCGTTAATGCGCAGATCGTTTCGCAGCCAGACTAAATGGGTGGTCATAATACTCCTGAATCATTGTCCATATCGCAGGCGCAGGGCTTCGGGATAAGGATCGAAGTAACGCTGCTGCGTCAGCCACGGATGTGGATATTCCGCCATGTAGTGTTTGAGGATGGTGATGGGCGCTAACAGGGGTTGCGTTCCCTGGCGGTAGCAGTCAATCAGCGACGTCAGCTCTTTACGCTGAGGCGAGCTTAACTGACTACGGAAATATCCCTGAACGTGCATCAAAACATTGGTGTGGTTGGTGCGAGAAGCGGGCTGAGACATCAAATCCATCAGCCGGTTGCGGTACTCAGAGGCAAAAGCCTCCAGTGATTCCCACTGGTTCATTGAGGCGACAAAGGGCCCCAGCTCACGGTATTTTTTTTGCGAATGGGCCAGCAGCAGCAGCTTGTAGCGGCTGTGAAAGGCAATCAGGCTGTGGCGCGTCAGGCCCGCTTTCCACATCTGATAAAACTCATGGAGCGCGCAGATGCGACCAATAAAATTTTCGCGTAGCGCCGGATCGTTCAGGCGTCCATCTTCTTCAAGCGGCAACCAGGGCATTTCACGTTGCAGAAATTCGGTAAAAATGCCGGTCCCCGCTTTGCGATTATTGTTCGTGGCTGGTTCATAAATGCGTACGCGTTCCATCCCGCAGCTGGGTGATTTTGCACACAGAATGTAGCCGCAAAGATGATGGAGAGATTTAACCCGGTTTTCGGACCAGTTGCGCATTTTATCAGTGATATCTTCCCCGCCTTCTTTGCTAAAGCACAGGTGAAGATCGTCATCATCGCCGGTTTTAACGAGGCGAAGCGCTGGACGAGGCGTAGGAAGGCCAATCGCCATTTCAGGGCAGACAGGTTCAAAACGCACGAATGGGGTAAGTTGCTCAGTGGCGAAGGCCAGGCGTTTGTGGCCGCCATCAAATCTGACGCTCTCACCCAGCAAGCAAGCGCTGATTCCAACCGGAATTTTTTCGCTCATACTTGTACAACCTCCGAAAACTTGTAGAGGTTTAAGTGTAGCTCAAAAAATAACGGAAATCAGCCTTCACCATGAAGCAGAGTGCGATAACGCCTAAAAAAAAGCCCGTTCCCTTCGAGTCGAGCAAGGGAACAGGCCTGTCGGTGAGCAGATGGATGCGGTTAGCGCAGCCTGCTTACCAAAAAATACCGGCTGCGGCTTCAGACTGCGCCAGCCAGACCGGTTTTGCGCTGGTTTTACACCACATACGATGCAGATAGCTGTAAAAACGTGCGCGATCCTGGCGAAACAGCATGACCGGCAGTGCCAGCAGGCCCAACAGGATAACCAGCGTACGGCGCAAAATGATTTTATGGCGTGAATAGGTCCGGTACATGGATTCCTCCTGGCGCGAAATCGGGGTTAAATGTGATCTGCGTCTAATATTACGCCTGATTGTGTAATTTTACTACTCATCTGACCACTAAATTTGACTCTTTTTTGTTCTTCCTGCGGCAATTTGAAAATTAGTTACATTTTGGTTAAATAATGGTTGTAGCGATGATCTTTGAGGCAGGTTTATGGCAACACGGACGAACGACTGAAAAGTTGGTACAGTGTGTTTTCCCTTTTCAGGCAATGGCAGGCTTGGTGTGACCACGGTTTTAATCATTGAAGATGAGAAAGAAATTCGCCGCTTCGTGCGCATCGCGCTGGAAAGTGAAGGCCTGAAGGTTTTCGATGCCGAGACGCTGCAGCGCGGGCTGATCGAGGCAGCGACGCGAAAACCCGATCTGGTCATTCTCGATCTCGGGCTGCCTGACGGCGACGGCAAAACCTTTATTGGCGAACTACGCCAGTGGAGCGCGCTGCCCGTGATTGTTCTGTCGGCCCGAATCGACGAGCAGGATAAGATCGATGCGCTGGACGCAGGCGCTGATGATTACCTGACGAAACCCTTTGGCATCGGTGAACTGCTGGCACGGGTGCGCGTTGCTTTGCGTCGCCATGCCGGGCAACATGCCGATCCAAAAGTCAGCTTCGCCGATGTCACCGTGGATATTGCGGCGCGCAGAGTGCTGCGCGGCGGAGAGGAAGTTCATCTCACCCCGATAGAGTTTCGCTTGCTGACGACCCTGCTGAACAACGCGGGTAAAGTGTTGACCCAGCGTCAGCTGTTAAGCCAGGTCTGGGGGCCGAACGCCGTCGAGCACAGCCACTACCTGCGCATCTATATGGGACACCTGCGACAGAAACTGGAGGCGAATCCTACTCAGCCAGTACATCTGTTAACGGAAACCGGCATCGGCTACCGCTTTATGCCATAAAAAAAAGCGCCAGCGGCGCTTTTTTCATTTAACTGACTTATCAGGCGTTTTTCAGCACTTCGCTGACAATCTCTACCGCTTCTTTTTCGATCTGTGCACGGTGCTCTGCGCCCAGGAAACTTTCACAATAGATTTTGTACGCATCTTCGGTGCCCGATGGACGGGCAGCAAACCAGCCGTTTTCCGTCATGACTTTCAATCCACCGATAGACGCGCCATTACCTGGCGCAGCCGTCAGGCGCGCGGTAATCGGATCGCCCGCTAACGTATCCGCACTGACCATTTCAGGTGACAGCTTAGACAGCGCCGCTTTCTGCGCCGAGCTGGCGGATGCCTGCAGACGGTTATAGCTTGGTGCACCAAAGCGTGCGGCCAGTTCGTCATAGTGCTGCTGCGGGTTCTTGCCGGTAACGGCCGTAATTTCCGCTGCCAGCAGGCACATGATGATGCCGTCTTTGTCAGTTGACCATGGCGTACCGTCAAAGCGCAGGAAGGATGCGCCCGCGCTCTCTTCGCCACCAAAGCCAAAACTGCCGTCAAACAGGCCATCGACAAACCACTTAAAGCCAACCGGCACTTCCACCAGCTTGCGGCCGATGTCGTTAACCACGCGGTCAATCATGGCACTGGATACCAGGGTTTTACCCACGGCAACGTCTTTGCCCCACTGTGGACGATGCTGGAACAGATAGTTGATCGCCACCGCCAGATAATGGTTCGGATTCATCAGCCCGGCAGGCGTAACGATACCGTGGCGGTCGTAATCCGGATCGTTACCAAAGGCCAGATCGAACTTGTCTTTGTACGCCAGCAGGCCCGCCATGGCACATTCGGACGAGCAGTCCATGCGCACCACGCCATCTTTGTCCAGATGCATGAAGCGGAAAGTCTGGTCAACTGCGTCATTCACCAACGTCAGGTCAAGTTTGTAGTGCTCCGCAATACGCTGCCAGTAGGCAATACCGGAACCACCAAGCGGATCGACGCCAATTTTCAGGCCGGCTTTTTGAATCGCCGGAAAATCGATGATCTGTGAAAGCCCTTCAACGTAAGGCTGGATCAAATCTTTCTCGACCACGCGACCGCTGGCCCAGGCCTGGTCCAGTGGCAGACGTTTGACGTCTTTTAAGCCGTCTTTCAACAGCTGATTGGCGCGGTCTTCGACCACTTTGGTGACGTTGGTATCGGCAGGTCCACCGTTCGGCGGATTGTATTTAATCCCACCATCTTCGGGGGGATTGTGCGACGGCGTAATCACAATACCATCCGCGAGCTGACCACCCGATTTGTTGTGCTCAAGGATGGCGTTTGAAATCGCCGGCGTTGGCGTGTAGCCATTGTCCTGCTGAACAATCACGTCCACGCCGTTTGCGGCCAGCACTTCCAGCACGGACAGCAGCGCAGGTTCAGAAAGCGCATGCGTGTCTTTGCCTACGTAGCACGGACCGGTGATCCCGTTCTTGCTACGCTCTTCCGCAATCGCCTGGGCAATCGCCAGAATGTGCTTTTCGTTAAAGCTGTGGCGTCCTGCGCTACCGCGATGGCCTGATGTGCCAAATTTCACCGCATGTTCTGGGTTCGCCACATCGGGCTGCAGGACATAATATTGTGAAGTTAATTGTGCAACGTTAATCAAATCGCTCTGCTGGGCAGGCTGCCCGGCACGGGGGTGATTGGCCATTGGCGCTTCTCCCTGACGCTTCAGTTTAAATGGTGCCGCAAACTTTCTCTGTCAGTTCCGAAGGGAACTGCATCGACAGCATGATGTGTTCGACCATGCTGCGTTTACGACCGGTATTGGTATTGGTGATGACCCAGTACGGCGTGCCGGGTACGTGCTTCGGCTTAGTATGGGTACCGCCTTGTAGCAGCGTGTGTTCATCGCCCGCGAAATAGATGCGCGTGCGGCCCTGCAGCGACGTTGTCGCCTCGGCAAACGCCGCCGTATCCAGACGATAGAGCGTTGACAAGATTAGCATAAAGCGATTAACCGCCCGCTTCTGCTCAGCATATTCATCAGAAAGCAGTAATTCACGCACCGCACGTACACGATCCTGGGGACGCGATTCATTACCCGCCGACTGTGCCGCTTTTGAGGGTGCCGATGCGGCAACAGGCTGCGCGTCAGTCACAGTCGCTGACTGACCGGCCGTGAACTTCAGCATACGGCGCAGAATATCGGATGCACTTTCACCAATATGTTGCGTGTGGCTGGCAATATAACGGTAGAGCTCTTCGTCAACTTCGATCGTTTTCATCTTATTCCGTACGGTTTTTTTGCTCACGACAGAACCAGCGATTTTCTGAAAATCCCGACGTGCTCGCAGGCATTTCAGAAAGGGGGCAGGTTCTAACATGAAGATTATAAAGTTAAATTCAGACAGGCTGATAGCATTCAAACGGTTTATGGGCAAAAGTCAGAATATGTCCTAATGCCGCTGGAAGCAGCGCGCCTGAAAAGGTGAAACCATGATAACCTAAGCTCAGGTCTCACACTTAAGAACTTTGCTATGATTTTGAATGCCCGTCTGCAAACTGAACAATCTCCTGCTGATTCCACGCCTGTCCTGCTTATTCACGGTCTGTTTGGCAGTCTCGATAACCTTGGCATACTGGCCCGTGGGCTTAAAGACGATCGCCCCTTGATTCAGGTTGATGTGCGTAATCATGGGTTATCGCCGCGCGCTGACGAGATGAACTACACTCTCATGGCGCAGGATATGCTGGACACACTGGATGCGCAGGGGATCGCTCAGGTTTCAGTCATCGGTCACTCCATGGGCGGTAAAATTGCCATGACGATGAGCGCACTGGCACCGGAGCGCATAGAACAGATGGTGATGATCGATATCGCCCCGGTTGATTACCAGACACGTCGGCACGATGAGATCTTTGCCGCTATCCGTGCGGTCACGGCGGCGGGCGTCACTTTGCGCAGTGAAGCCGCAGAGGTCATGCGTACGCATATCCATGAAGACGGCGTGATTCAGTTCATCCTGAAATCCTTCAGCAACGGCGAATGGCGTTTTAATGTGCCAGTATTGTGGGACAACTATGCGTTGATCGCCGGCTGGCAAGACGTGCCGGCCTGGCCCCATCCTGCGCTGTTTATTCGCGGTGGCGATTCGCCCTATCTGGATAACCAGTACCGTGATGCGATACTCCGGCAGTTTCCCTCCGCCCATGCGCATGTTATCGGCGGTGCCGGGCACTGGGTGCACGCTGAAAAACCGGATGCGGTTTTACGCAGTATTCGACGCTTTTTTGCACTTTAAAACGGCTTAACTGGCTGTAAAAGTTTAAGATTGGCGTCCGTGGTTAGCCTGGAGTATGATGGCGCGCTAAATTTTTGCCGTGGGGCAACTTACCCGCGGGAAGAGTCAATAATTTAATCTGCGCAGCGGAAACGCCTCGTTCGCGCCCATTCAGTTGTATTAAGTCATGGCAAAAGAACACACTGACCGCACCACGCTCGATCTGTTCGCTAACGAGCGTCGCCCTGGTCGCCCCAAAACCAGTCCGCTCACGCGCGATGAACAACTGCGTATCAACAAACGCAATCAACTGAAACGTGACAAAGGGCGCGGGCTTCGCCGTGTCGAACTCAAAATGAACAGCGACGCGGTGGAAGCGCTGAACATGCTGGCTGAACAGCGTAATCTCAGCCGCAGCGAATTAATTGAACAAATGCTGTTGGCACAGCTCAAACTGGACTAACGCGCGTAAACCGCACACAGAAACAAATGTCGCGGCTTTACACGTTCCGCCCGTTTGCCCGGTCTGCTATTATTTGCTGAATAGGCTTCGGCATTCATTCTATCATCAGGATTTAAGAGGTTATTTTACCCATGGCAATCGTAGGCATCTTCTTTGGCAGCGATACCGGTAACACCGAAAACATTGCAAAAATGATCCAGAAACAACTGGGTAAAGACGTTGCAGAAGTTCACGACATCGCGAAAAGCACTAAAGAAGACTTAGAAGCCTTTGACATCCTGCTGCTGGGCATTCCCACCTGGTACTATGGCGAAGCACAGTGCGACTGGGATGACTTCTTCCCTACTCTGGAAGAGATCGACTTCAACGGTAAGCTGGTTGCGCTGTTTGGCTGTGGCGATCAGGAAGACTACGCAGAATACTTCTGTGACGCCATGGGCACCATTCGTGACATCATCGAACCTAACGGTGCCATCATCGTGGGTCACTGGCCCACCGAGGGCTACCATTTCGAAGCCTCAAAAGGTCTGGCAGACGATAACCATTTCCTTGGCCTGGCCATTGACGAAGATCGTCAGCCAGAGCTGACCAACGAACGCGTTGAGAAATGGGTGAAGCAGATTTTTGATGAGCTGCAGCTGAAAGAAATTATTGAAGCCTGATCGCGCTGAGCTCAGTGTGGACGCAGGTTCACACTGGGCGAATGTCTTTTCCTATAAAAATAATAGCTACATTTTTGTAACTTTCCCCATTTAATCTGTAGAATACCCGCATCGATCATCTGCTTATTTCCCTGGAACTGAGATGACAAAACGCGAAATGCCAGCATCCGCTCTCCATGCCATGTGCAGCGAACATCGCCGCTGGCGCACCGCAGGAGCATCGGTTTTCATTTCAGCGCATCAGTTCTATAATGAGACGCAAATGAGAATGGCGGTCGATCGACATACAGGCTACGTGCCACAAGAGTGACTAAAGTAACAGGACAATATCCGCATGACTGACAACAATACCGCATTAAAGAAGGCTGGCCTGAAAGTCACATTGCCCAGACTTAAAATTCTGGAAGTGCTTCAGGAACCTGCATGCCATCACGTCAGCGCGGAAGATCTGTATAAACGCCTGCTCGACATGGGCGAAGAGATCGGACTGGCCACGGTTTACCGTGTCCTTAACCAGTTCGATGATGCAGGCATCGTAACCCGCCATAACTTTGAAGGCGGTAAATCGGTGTTTGAGCTGACACAGCAGCACCATCACGATCACTTGATCTGTCTGGATTGCGGTAAAGTGATTGAGTTTAGTGATGAATCTATTGAGACGCGTCAGCGTGAGATCGCGACGCGTCACGGTATTAAGCTCACCAACCACAGCCTGTACCTGTACGGTCACTGTGCACTGGGCGACTGCCGTGAAGACGAAACACTGCACGACAAATAACCTCTTTCCGTTTTGAAGTAAAAAAGCCGATGCTTGCATCGGCTTTTTTATGCCTGTCAGTCAGGCCACCAGCGTTTCCTGCAGATAGCGCCAGCGAGGAACAGAGGTGGTGCAATCCAGAATCGCCAGCGAAATACGGCTTTTGTTTTCTCCGTTCATCATTTGCAATTCACGGTACTGAATCGTCACTTCGTTGGCATGCTCTGAAAGAATCACGTGTTCGCTGGTCGCAATGCGCATCCCCTCCCTTGCCCCCTGCAATCGACGAAACAGATCTTCGACCTCATTCAGATTCAGCTGCTTTCCCTGCGGCGTGACCATGCGAAAGTCAGGATGAAAGTGAGAGAGCAGCAGGTGAAAGCTGTCACCACTGTCATAACGATGATTAAAAATATGTTCAATGAGCTGATGCAACACGATAACGCTGTGTTTAGCTTCCTGTGCGAAAACCGTCATTTTTTCCTTTTAAACCCGCAAACTGAGACTTCAGAGGGTTAGCGTACCTGAAAAAAAAGAATTAACATCTGGAAATTTATTAAAAAAATTAAACTGAGAGCGGTTCCACAAAAATAAAATTAATGGCTGTTGAGGTGCGCAGAAGAAATGTCGGCGTTAAAAAAAATATCCATAACAAAAAAGGGCGATAAGTCGCCCTTTTGATTATCCAGTGATGAAAATGACGCGTCGGTTATTCGCCGATTTTCGTCCAGGTATCGCGTAAACCGACGGTACGGTTAAACACTAACTGCGCCGGCGTGGAATACAGGCTGTCGGCACAGAAATAGCCTTCACGCTCGAACTGGTAAGGTGCACTGGCTGCCGCGTCACGCAGGCCTGGCTCAACAAAACCTTGTTTGATTTCCAGCGAATCCGGATTGATTGTGGTCAGAAAATCGTCAGCCGCACCGGGATTGGGCACGCTAAACAGGCGATCGTAGAGACGAAACTCTGCAGGCAGCGCATGTTCAGCAGAAACCCAATGGATAACGCCTTTAACTTTACGGCCGTCAGCCGGATCTTTACTCAGCGTATCCACATCACAGGTGCAATAGATGCAGGTAATGTTGCCCTCTTCATCTTTTGCAACGCGCTCAGCACGGATCACGTAGGCATTACGCAGGCGAACCTCTTTACCCAGAACCAGGCGTTTATATTGCTTGTTCGCCTCTTCACGGAAATCGGCCCGATCGATCCAAATCTCACGGCTGAATGGCACTTCACGTGTACCCATTTCAGGTTTGTTCGGATGGTTAGGCATGCTGAGCACTTCGTTATGACCCGCAGGCAGGTTTTCCAGCACCAGCTTCACCGGCTCCAACACCGCCATCGCACGTGGTGCATTTTCATTGAGATCGTCGCGGATACAGGATTCCAGCGAAGCCATTTCAACAATGTTGTCCTGCTTGGTGATGCCAATACGGCGACAAAATTCACGAATCGAAGCCGCGGTATAACCACGGCGACGCAGGCCGGATACCGTTAACATACGCGGATCGTCCCAGCCTTCCACATGCTTTTCACTGACCAGTTGCGTGAGTTTGCGTTTTGACATCACGGCATATTCCAGATTCAGACGCGAAAATTCGTACTGACGCGGATGAACCGGAATCGTGATGTTATCGAGCACCCAGTCATACAGGCGGCGGTTATCCTGGAATTCCAGCGTACATAGCGAATGCGTAATACCTTCCAGCGCGTCGGAAATACAGTGGGTAAAGTCGTACATCGGGTAGATGCACCACTTGTTGCCGGTTTGATGATGTTCGGCAAACTTAATGCGGTACAGCACCGGATCGCGCATGACGATAAAACTTGAGGCCATGTCGATCTTTGCACGCAGACAGGCTTTGCCTTCTGCAAATTCACCGTTGCGCATCTTTTCAAACAGGGCGAGGTTTTCTTCCACGCTGCGATCGCGGTAAGGGCTGTTTTTGCCCGGTGCGGTTAAGGTGCCACGGTATTCACGGATTTCTTCCGGGGTCAGTTCATCTACGTAGGCCAGGCCTTTGCCAATCAGTTCCACCGCATAGTGGTAAAGCTGATCAAAATAGTCAGATGAATAACGAACGTCGCCGCTCCATGTAAAACCCAACCACTGCACGTCGCGCTTGATGGATTCAACAAATTCCATATCCTCTTTAACCGGATTGGTATCGTCAAAACGCAGATTGCACTCACCTTGATAATCTTGAGCAATTCCAAAATTCAGGCAGATTGATTTAGCATGACCGATGTGCAGATAACCATTTGGCTCTGGCGGGAAACGGGTGTGCACAGTGCTGTGCTTCCCGCTTGCCAGATCCTCGTCAATAATCTGACGAATAAAGTTAGTTGGGCGGGCTTCAGCCTCACTCATCTCAAAATCCTCAACGCGTAGAATGGGTGGTTTATACCACGTAATATCCGGGTATGATCCACAAAGCGTTGCAGAGAAACAACCGTTTGTTGGGCGTTTAAAATAAAAAAGGCAGGAATCGCTTCCTGCCTTTTGTTGTGGATACAGCGAATTAGCCTTTTATTTCATACAGCGGCGTTTCGCCTGCTACGACCTGGCCCTGGGTCAACAGCGTCAAACCCGAGAAGTCTTCGATATTACTGACCACCACCGGACTGATCATCGAGCGGGCATTCGCATTAAGGTAGTCAAGATCCATCTCCAGTACCGGCTGGCCTGCCGTCACCTGAGCGCCCTCTTCCACTAACCGGGTAAAGCCCTGACCGCCGAGCGCAACGGTATCCAGCCCCATGTGCACCACGATTTCTACGCCGTTTTCGCTTTCCAGACAGAAAGCGTGATTGGTGTTGAAGATTTTCACCACCGTGCCCGCAATCGGGGCAACGACGCGCTTATCGCTCGGTTTGATCGCTACACCGTCGCCGACCGCTTTGCTGGCGAAGGCGTCATCCGGTACCGCATCCAACAACACGACTTCGCCGCTCACGGGCGCCACTAAAGTCGCGATAACGCGTTTTTCGCTGTTCAGTACGGCCTGCGGTTTGACGTCGCTGGTCGCTGCTGGCGCGCTGGCGCTACTGGCTGCTGCTGCCGCGACCGGACCTTTCACCAGCACTTTTTTCATGGCCATGGCAATGCTTTCCGCCTGCGTACCCACGATAATCTGGACACTCTGCTTGTTCAGGCGGATTACACCTGATGCGCCAAGGCGTTTTGCCACGCCTTCATTGACCTGGCTGGCATCCTTCACATTCAGGCGCAAACGAGTAATACAGGCATCAATAGCGGTTAAGTTTTCTGAACCGCCCACCGCACCGATATAACGACGCGCCAGCGATTCGGTCGCACTTTCGCCATTATCGGTGGTGTCGACATTCACGTCATAACCATCGGTTTCATCCCCGGCAACCGCCAGCTCACGGCCAGGCGTCATCAGATTGAATTTTTTGATGGTGAAACGGAACACAACGTAATAGATGACGAAGAACACCAGACCTTGCGGAATCAGCATGTACCAGTGGGTTGCCAGTGGGTTCCGGGTAGACAGCACCAAATCCACCAGCCCCGCGCTGAAGCCAAAGCCTGCAATCCAGTGCATGCTGGCCGCAATAAACACGGAAATGCCTGTCAGCACGGCATGAATCACATACAGCACGGGTGCAACGAACATAAAGGAGAATTCCAGCGGCTCGGTAATACCGGTGAAAAACGAGGCGAAGGCCGCAGCCAGCATAATACTCCCGACTTTCACCCGATTTTCAGGACGCGCGCAGTGGTAAATCGCCAGCGCGGCACCAGGCAAACCGAACATCATGATTGGGAAGAAACCTGCCTGATAACGACCGGTGATCCCAGGTATTGCCGTACCATTCGCCAGCGACTGAGCGCCGCCGAGGAACTTAGGAATATCGTTAATCCCTGCCACGTCAAACCAGAAAACGGAGTTCAACGCATGGTGTAAGCCAACCGGAATTAACAGGCGGTTAAAGAAGGCGTAAACCCCCGCGCCCACCGATCCCAGCTTCTGAATGTGCTCACCAAAATTGACCAGACCATTAAAAATTAATGGCCAGATATACATCAGGATGAACGCCACCAGGATCATCAGGAAAGACACAAGGATGGGCACCAGGCGACGACCACTGAAGAACGAGAACGCTTTCGGCAGTTCAACATGGCTAAAGCGGTTATACACTTCCGCCGACAGCACCCCGACCAGAATACCGACAAACTGGTTACTGATTTTACCGAAGGCAGGCGGTACCTCAGCCACCGGTATTTTCTGGATCATCGCCACAGCAGCAGGTGAACACAGCGTGGTGACCACCAGGAAGCCGACAAAGCCAGTGAGCGCGGCCGCGCCGTCTTTGTCTTTTGACATGCCATACGCCACGCCAATCGCGAACAGGACCGACATGTTTTCGATAATCGCACCACCGGACTTGATCAGCAGTGCGGCAAAGGCATTGCCCGCCCCCCAACTGTCCGGATCTATCCAGTAGCCGATCCCCATCAATATTGCTGCAGCAGGCAAAGTGGCGACCGGCACCATTAGCGCCCGCCCCACTCGTTGTAAGTAACTTAACATTGACCCATCCCCCTTTAAACTGACTTTATAGCTTTGCTGCCGCTTAATGTTGTTATGTCAGCAGCAAGCCTCTGACGGCATTACACTCAATGCTGTAGAGTGTAATAATAATTTAATTCGCTTCACAAATTAATAGCTGCTATCTGTGACAATTATCACCAAAAATCGATTTTTAAGGACGTTCTTACTGGCTTTAAAGACCGACTTATTTTATGATGCGAAATATCAAGACGCGCTGATTCCTCTGCCTTTGAGCCTGCCTTTTAGGCTTCACCCACATGTTTACTGCGCGTCAGATCATTAACTCACATTCGAGGTGCAACATGAGACTGATTCCTTTATCCACACCCACGCAGGTCGGCAAATGGGCAGCGCGCCATATTGTGAATCGTATTAATGCGTTTAATCCGAGCGCTGACAAGCCTTTTATCCTGGGATTGCCAACCGGCGGAACCCCACTTGAAGCCTATAAACACCTGATTGACATGCATAAATCGGGCCAGGTTAGCTTTAGACACGTCGTGACCTTCAATATGGATGAGTACGTTGGCTTGCCTAAAGAGCACCCGGAAAGCTACCACAGTTTTATGTACCGTAATTTCTTTGACCACGTTGATATACAACCAGAAAATATCAACCTGCTGAATGGTAATGCGCCAGATATTGACGCAGAATGTCGCCGTTATGAAGACAAAATTCGGACACTGGGTAAAATTCACCTGTTTATGGGTGGCGTTGGCAATGATGGACATATTGCGTTCAATGAACCGGCCTCCTCTCTGTCTTCCCGGACCCGAATCAAAACCCTGACTCACGATACGCGCGTAGCAAATTCGCGCTTTTTCAACGGTGATGTCGATCAGGTGCCAAAGTACGCGCTTACCGTAGGCGTTGGCACGCTGCTGGATGCCGAAGAAGTGATGATCCTGGTCACGGGTCATGTTAAAGCCCAGGCGCTGCAGGCAGCCGTGGAAGGTAATGTCAACCACATGTGGACGATCAGCTGCCTCCAGCTTCATGCTAAATCCGTGGTGGTCTGTGATGAACCCGCCACCATGGAGTTGAAAGTCAAAACGGTGAAATACTTCCGTGAAATGGAAGCGGAAAATATGCAGGGCGTTTAATACAGTCATTACGCCACCTGCGGTTAGACGCATTAACGGCAGGCAAGCCGGGAGAATAAGATGTACGCATTAGTGAACGGCCGTATCTATAGCGGCGATGACATTTTTGATAATCATGCCGTGGTCATCGCTGACGGCAAAATTGAGCGCGTTTGCCCGCTGGCAGCGTTGCCGCCAGGCATTGAACAGCAGGATGTCGGAGGCGCAATTATCGCGCCCGGCTTTATTGATCTGCAGCTCAACGGCTGCGGAGGCGTGCAGTTTAATGACGACATCGATGCCATTAGCGTGGAAACGCTGGAAACCATGCACCGGGCCAACGTTAAGTCCGGTTGCACCAGTTTTCTGCCGACGCTGATTACCAGCAGTGATGAACTGATGGTGCGCGCCGTGGAAACCATGCGCGCCTTTTTGCAGAAATATCCCCACCATCTGCTGGGATTACATCTGGAAGGTCCCTGGCTGAATGTGGTCAAAAAGGGAACGCACAATCCTGCGCTCATCCGTAAGCCAGATCCGCGAATGGTGGATTTCCTGTGTGACAATGCTGATGTGATTAGTAAGGTTACGCTGGCACCGGAAGTTGTCGGAAGCGCCGTGATTCGTCAACTCAGCGAAGCCGGCATTGTGGTTTCAGCGGGCCATTCCAATGCTACCTTTGAAGAAGCCAAGGCGGGTTTTGCTGCCGGTATTCGCTTTGCCACGCACCTTTATAATGCTATGCCGACCTTTGCAGGACGTGAACCCGGCCTTATCGGTGCGCTGTTTGATGCGCCTGATGTATACTGCGGCATTATTGCAGACGGTTTACATGTCCATTACGCTAACGTTCGTAATGCCAAGCGCATCAAGGGTGACAAGCTGGTTCTGGTGACCGATGCCACTGCCCCCGCAGGTGCCGCAATCGATAAATTTATTTTTGCTGGTAAAACAATATATTATCGTGATGGATTATGCGTTGATGAGCATGGCACGCTGAGCGGTTCAGCATTGACCATGATCGAAGCCGTGCAAAACAGCGTTGAGCATGCCGGCATTCCACTGGATGAAGCGCTGCGTATGGCCTCACTTTATCCGGCACGGGCAATGGGCGTAGAAAAGCAGTCAGGCTCCCTTCAGGCAGGAAAAATCGCCAACCTGACCGTCTTTACACGCGACTTTAAAATTATAAAGACGTTAGTCAATGGAGATAACGTCCTGAGCGAGTAAGCACTGAATGACCACTGGCGGCCAGACACAAATTGGAAATGTCGATCTTGTCAAGCAACTGAACAGCGCAGCCGTCTATCGGTTAATCGATCAACAGGGACCGATTTCACGCATTCAGATTGCGGATCTCAGCCAACTCGCTCCCGCCAGCGTGACGAAAATCACTCGCCAGCTTATTGAGCGCGGCCTGATCAAAGAGGTGGAGCAACAGGCATCCACCGGCGGTCGCCGCGCCATTTCCATCGTCACTGAAACCCGTCACTTCCATACCATTGGTGTGCGCCTTGGCCGCAACGATGCGACCTTAACGCTGTTCGATCTGAGCGGTAAATCACTGGCTCAGCAGGATTATCCCCTGCCGCAAACCACGCAGGAAACGCTGGAGCTGGCGCTGTTCGAGGCCATCGCGCATTTTATTCAGCAGAGCGAAGCCAAAATTCGTGAGCTGATCGCCATTTCAGTGATCCTGCCAGGCCTGGTCGATCCCCTTAATGGCGTTATTCGCTATATGCCGCACATTAATGTGGATCAGTGGCCCCTGGTGGCAAACCTGAAAAACCGCTTTAACGTTACCAGCTTTGTTGGGCATGATATCCGCAGTCTGGCGTTGGCTGAGCACTATTTTGGGGCAACGCGTGACTGCGCCGACTCGATATTAGTGCGGCTGCATCGGGGAACCGGCGCGGGGATTATTGCCAATGGACAGATTTTTCTGGGCAGTAATGGCAACGTCGGTGAAATCGGTCATATTCAGGTCGATCCGCTGGGCGAGCGCTGTCATTGCGGTAACTTTGGCTGTCTCGAAACCCTCGCGGCTAACGGCGCCATCGAACACCGCGTCAGAGAGTTGCTGAATAAAGGTTATCCCAGTGTACTGACGCAGGACGCCTGCCAGATGCCACAAATCTGTCAGGCGGCTAATCAGGGCGATGCGCTGGCAAGTGAGGTCATTGAGCATGTCGGTCGCTATCTGGGTAAAGCCATTGCCATTGCCATTAACCTGTTTAATCCGCAAAAAATTGTGTTGGCCGGCGAAATTACTGAAGCTGAACGCGTGTTGCTGCCGGCCATTGAAAGTTGCATTAATACGCAGGCGCTGGCAGCCTTTCGTAAAAATCTGCCTGTGGTGCGTTCTCAACTTGATCATCGCTCCGCCATCGGCGCATTTGCCCTGGCAAAACGGGCGATGTTAAACGGCATTCTGCTGCAACATCTTTTGGAAGACTAAGCGCAGCCTGACGCATAGCTGCGCGCATCGGAACCCATTTATGACGATTAAAAATGTAATTTGTGACATTGATGGCGTGCTGATGCACGACAATACGGCGGTACCCGGCGCGCAGGAGTTTTTGCAGCGCATTCTGGCGAAAGATATGCCATTGGTGGTGCTGACTAATTATCCTTCACAGACGGCGCGCGATTTAGCGAACCGGTTTTCCTCGGCAGGCATTGAAATACCGGATTCGGTGTTTTACACCTCCGCCATGGCTACGGCTGACTTTCTGCGTCGGCAGGAAGGCAAAAAAGCCTATGTGATTGGCGAGGGCGCGCTGGTACACGAGCTGTATAAAGCCGGTTTTACCATCACTGATGTCAACCCGGACTTCGTGATTGTCGGCGAAACCCGCTCATTTAACTGGGATATGATGCATAAGGCGGCCTTCTTCGTGGCAAACGGTGCGCGTTTCATCGCAACGAACCCGGATACCCATGCCCGGGGCTTCGTGCCAGCCTGCGGCGCACTTTGTGCCGGTATTGAGAAAATCTCCGGTCGCAGGCCGTTTTATGTCGGGAAACCCAGCCCCTATATTATGCGTGCCGCGCTGAACAAGATGCAGGCCCATTCAGAGGAAACGGTCATTGTGGGCGATAATCTTCGCACCGATATCCTGGCCGGTTTTCAGGCCGGTCTGGAAACGATTCTGGTGCTTTCAGGGGTTTCTACCCTTACCGATATCGATGCCATGCCTTTCCGCCCTGACTGGATCTTCCCGTCTGTCGCAGATATCGACCTGTTTTAATGCCTTTCTCTTATGACGCACTGGCAAAACAGGCGGTGCGTCTCCCCTTTCTGGCCCGTTAAAGCCATTATCAGCGTTCAAAAAGCGTGCTGAAATTCCATTTCATTGCCGATCCAGCAATAAAAACCTTATTTCATTAGATGAAATTCAATATTAGTCGCTCGCCACCAACATTTTCATCAGCAAAAGACGATTCCTCTTGCATTGAGGGTGGGAAATAACGCATTTTCTTATACATTACGCAGCGACAGGCTGCCGGACAAACGTAAAATTACATCGCCGCAGGTGAGTTCAGGAGTCAGATATGTGTTCTATTTTTGGTGTGCTGGATCTGAAAAGCGATCCCGTTGAGTTACGCAAAAAAGCATTGGAAAGCTCACGTTTGATGCGTCACCGTGGGCCGGACTGGTCAGGCGTTTACGCTGACGATCATGCCATTCTTGCTCATGAGCGCCTCTCAATTGTTGACGTGAACAACGGTGCACAGCCGCTGTATAACGCTGACCACACCCACGTACTGGCAGTGAATGGCGAGATCTATAACCATCAGGCTCTGCGCGCAAAATTAAGCGATCGTTATGCTTTTCAGACCGGTTCAGACTGTGAAGTGATTCTGGCGCTGTATCAGGAGAAAGGCGTCGATTTCCTTGACGAACTGGAAGGCATGTTTGCCTTTATCCTGTATGACAGCGTAAAACGCACCTATCTGATTGGCCGTGACCATATTGGCATCATCCCGCTTTATATGGGCAACGATGAGCACGGTAACCTGTTTGTCGCCTCAGAAATGAAAGCGCTGGTGCCGGTGTGTCGTTCAATCAAAGAATTCCCGCCAGGAAGCTACCTTTCCAGCACCGAGGGTGAAATCCGTCGTTACTGGCAGCGTGACTGGATGGAATACCAGAATATTGAAAACAACGTGACTGATGCAGCCGAGCTGAAACATGCGCTGGAAGAATCCGTAAAAAGCCACCTGATGTCAGATGTGCCTTATGGTGTGCTGCTGTCAGGCGGTCTGGACTCCTCCATCATTTCAGCGGTGACCAAGCGTTTTGCCGCTAAGCGAGTGGAAGATCAGGATAAGAGCGATGCCTGGTGGCCGCAGCTGCACTCCTTTGCCGTCGGCCTGGAAGGCTCACCGGACCTGAAAGCTGCAAAGCTGGTGGCCGAGCATTTAGGTACGGTCCACCATGAAATTCATTTCACGGTGCAGGAAGGCCTTGATGCCATTCGTGACGTGATTTACCACATCGAAACCTATGATGTGACGACGATTCGCGCCTCCACGCCGATGTACCTGATGTCGCGTAAAATCAAAGCGATGGGCATCAAAATGGTGCTGTCAGGCGAAGGTGCTGACGAAGTCTTTGGCGGTTATCTGTACTTCCATAAGGCACCGAACGCGAAAGAGTTCCACGAGGAAAACGTTCGCAAACTGCTGGCCCTGCACATGTTTGACTGCGCACGCGCCAACAAAGCCATGTCGGCCTGGGGCGTTGAAGCCCGCGTGCCTTTCCTGGATAAGAAATTCCTTGATGTGGCTATGCGCATCAACCCACAGGACAAGATGTGCGGCAGTAACGGTAAGATGGAAAAACACATTTTGCGTGAATGCTTCTCGTCCTACCTGCCAGAAAGTGTGGCATGGCGCCAGAAAGAGCAGTTCTCCGACGGCGTTGGCTACAGCTGGATCGACACACTGAAAGAAGTGGCGGCGAAACAGGTCAGTGATCAGCAGTTGGCGACGGCGCACTTCCGTTTCCCACACAACACGCCGGGCTCAAAAGAAGCCTACCTTTATCGCGAAATCTTTGAAGAACTGTTCCCGTTGCCGAGCGCGGCTGAATGCGTCCCGGGCGGCCCGTCTGTTGCCTGTTCATCGGCGAAAGCCATTGAGTGGGATGAGGCATTCAAAAACATGGATGACCCGTCAGGACGCGCCGTAGGCGTGCACCAGTCCGCTTATAAATAAGTGCTATACTGAGTGCGTAATGGGCCGAATACGGCCCATTTTTTTTGTTATTGGCGTTGTATTCACTGAAAAATTGCCGAATAAAGCATCAGCCTGGTTATAAGCCAGACAAACAGGCGTTTGAAGGCAAAAAACGGCAAAAAACTTGTTGACGCTGTGTAGTCAACTCCGCATAATGCGCCCCGCAACGCCGATGAAGGTTGCGCGAAAAAAAGATGGCTACGTAGCTCAGCTGGTTAGAGCACAGCACTCATAATGCTGGGGTCACAGGTTCGATTCCCGTCGTAGCCACCATCTTTTTTCTGCGGGAGTGGCGAAATTGGTAGACGCACCAGATTTAGGTTCTGGCGCCGCAAGGTGTGCGAGTTCAAGTCTCGCCTCCCGCACCATTTCATGATTCGGCAGCATGGATGGGGTATCGCCAAGCGGTAAGGCACCGGTTTTTGATACCGGCATTCCCTGGTTCGAATCCAGGTACCCCAGCCAATTTCGATGAATCTCGTGGCTGCGAGTGGGACGAATGGGATATCGCCAAGCGGTAAGGCACCGGTTTTTGATACCGGCATTCCCTGGTTCGAATCCAGGTATCCCAGCCATCATCGAAAGGCAGTACAATTTGGCTACGTAGCTCAGCTGGTTAGAGCACAGCACTCATAATGCTGGGGTCACAGGTTCGATTCCCGTCGTAGCCACCATTTTTTTGGGGTGTCGCCAAGCGGTAAGGCACTGGTTTCTGATACCAGCATTCCGGGGTTCGAATCCCTGCACCCCAGCCATTTTAAGACAATTTGATTTGACACCATTGGGGTGTCGCCAAGCGGTAAGGCACTGGTTTCTGATACCAGCATTCCGGGGTTCGAATCCCTGCACCCCAGCCAAATTAAACAACAAAGCCCGCTTTTGCGGGCTTTGTTGTTTTTGGCATCTGGCATCTGGCATCTGCTGATACAGCCACGCATCACGTCAGTGCAACGCGTGGCGAGCGCTTACAATCCTAATGCGTATCGTAATACCTGACGCTTCAGCACGCCCGAATGTTCAGCGGCAATCAATCCCAGATTACGTACCAGCTTTAACGGCCCAAGGCGGTTACTGAAGGTAAAATAGAACAGGTCCATCCCGCTCTGCATCAGCAGGTTATCGTTGCGACGCTGGCGCTGATAACGCAGCAGCACCCGTTCCGATGACCAGGCTTCTGCTTTGCCACGCGCGTCAATCAGCACATCCATCAGTGCGTCGATATCCCGATAACCCAGGTTCACGCCCTGCCCTGCTAACGGATTAATGGTGTGCGCGGCATCGCCCACTAAAGCCAGCCCTGGCAAGACATAGCGCAAGGCGTGACGACGGACCAGCGGAAAGCCGCCTGCTGCGTGCGCCTGAAAACGCCCCAGCCGTGCCGGGAAGTGGCTGGCGATCTCTTTTTCCAACTGCGGCATCGGCATGGCCTGCAACTGACGAATGCGTGCAGCAGAGTCATACCACACCAGAGAAGCATGATGACCAAACAGCGGCAGAAAAGCGCGAGGGCCCTGAGGGGTAAAGTGCTGCCAGGTGGCGTCACCCGCAGGATGTTCACAGGTCACACTGATCAGTAAACAGGACTGCGCATAGCGCCAGCCATGAATACCGATGCCGGCCATCTGTCGCACCTGCGAGTTAGCGCCGTCTGCGCCCACCACCAACGCTGCCGTCACCGCGTTCCCATCGCTTAAAGACAACGTCCAGCCGCCATTGCAGGGCTGGAGATCGTCCATGGTCGCCGGACAGAGTAACGTAACCCCGCGCTGCTCCATTTCTTCCCACAGGGCGCGTTGCAACACGTTATTTTCAACCATATAGCCCAGTTCAGGCAGCCCCAGCGACTCGGCGTCAAAGTTCACCTGCGCCGTTTGCCACTCCCAGGTTTCAAGTTTGCGATAAGGCGCACAGCGCATCGCTTCAACACGTTGCCAGACATCCAGTTGCTTCAGGAGTGCCACAGAAGAGGAACCGACAGCGGAGATACGCACATCGGGCAGGCTGTGTGGATCAAAAGGCGGCGGCGTTGCCCGCTCCACGACCGCCACACGGAACTTGTGCTGCATTAGCCCACATGCCAGCGCGGCACCGACCATGCCACCGCCCACAATCACCACATCAAACTGGTTATCCTGCATAACTTGTATCCCTCTCATATGCCGTCACTTTTCAGCGCGGTTGTCTTACTGCAAAGTGTACCGGAAAAATCAGGCACGATCAGAAAAGCCCTCAGGCTGGTCACATCCGCAGCAAAGCATTACAATACGCCCCCAGCACTTCACTGCACTGATTTAATGGCTAGCTCGATGACAAAAAAACTGCATATCAAAACCTGGGGATGTCAGATGAATGAGTACGATTCATCTAAGATGTCTGACCTGCTGAACAGCACGCACGGCTACACCCTGACAGAGGAAGCTGAAGAGGCGGATATTCTGCTGCTCAACACCTGCTCTATCCGCGAGAAAGCGCAGGAGAAGGTTTTCCACCAGTTGGGGCGCTGGAAAAAACTGAAAGAGCACAACCCGGATTTGATCATCGGTGTTGGCGGCTGCGTCGCGTCGCAGGAAGGGGATCATATTCGCCAGCGTGCGCCTTGCGTGGACATTGTCTTTGGTCCACAAACCCTGCACCGTCTGCCCGAAATGATCAACACCGTGCGCGGCAGCAAAAGTCCGGTTGTCGATATCAGCTTCCCGGAAATCGAAAAATTTGACCGTTTGCCTGAACCGCGCGCCGATGGGCCTACCGCGTTTGTCTCCATCATGGAAGGCTGCAACAAATACTGTACTTTCTGCGTGGTGCCTTACACCCGCGGTGAAGAAGTCAGCCGTCCCTCCGACGATATTCTGCTGGAGATCGCGCAGCTTGCCGCGCAGGGCGTACGCGAAGTCAATCTGTTAGGTCAGAACGTTAACGCCTATCGTGGCGCAACCTTCGATGGCGACGTATGCACCTTTGCTGAACTGTTGCGCCTGGTCGCGGCCATTGACGGCATTGACCGTATTCGCTTCACCACCAGCCATCCGATTGAATTCACTGACGACATCATTGAAGTTTATCGCGATACACCAGAGTTGGTGAGCTTCCTTCATCTGCCCGTACAGAGCGGCGCTGACCGTATTCTGACGCTGATGAAGCGCGCCCATACCGCGCTGGAATACAAAGCCATTATCCGTAAACTGCGTGCGGCGCGTCCTGATATTGAAATCAGCTCTGACTTTATCATTGGCTTCCCGGGTGAAACCCAGCAGGACTTTGAGCAAACCATGAAGCTGATTGGCGACATCAACTTTGATATGAGCTACAGCTTTATCTACTCAGCGCGCCCCGGCACGCCAGCGGCGGACTTGCCTGACGACGTCAGCGAAGAAGAGAAGAAGCAGCGTCTCTACATTCTGCAGGAACGCATTAACCAGCAGGCGATGGCGATCAGCCGCCGCATGATGGGCAGCGTGCAGCGGATTCTGGTGGAAGGCATCTCACGTAAAAACGTGATGGAGCTGACAGGCCGGACCGAAAACAACCGCGTGGTGAACTTTGAAGGGTCGGTAGAGATGATTGGCAAATTTGCCGACGTCGAAATCGTGGACGTGTATACCAACTCCTTACGTGGGAAGCTGATTCGCACGGAAGATGAACTCGGTTTACGCGTTGCGGAAAGCCCTGCGTCTGTTATTGCCCGTACCCGTAAAGAAAATGACATCGGCGTCGGGGTCTTCCAGCCCTGATCCCTCGTTATGTGCGGCGGCGCAGCACTGGCTGCCGCACATTCTGCTGTTTTGCACTTGGTTTCTGCCTGTGCCGCCCAAATATCACTTCATACGCTTGCGCCCCGGCGCTACCGCATAAATAATTTCGTTACGATGCATCCGCTTAAGGCGTTTGATGCAGCAGCAAACCCTCTCAACTGGCCCTGAGTGACCCAAAGGATTCGTTTGAATATTGAAACCCGTGAAATCGCCCTTGAACCGGCTGATAACCGCCGTCTGATGAGCCTGTGTGGTCCGTTTGATGACAATGTAAAACAGCTGGAACGTCGTCTTGGCATTGAGATTAATCGCCGCGACAACCAGTTCAAACTGGTTGGTCGGGTGCTGTGTGTGAATGCCGCCGTTGATATCCTGAAAACGCTCTATGTCGATACCGCGCCCGTACGCGGCGCGATCCCGGATATCGAACCTGAACAGATTCATCTGGCCATCAAAGAGAGCCGGGTGCTGGAACAAACAGCGGAAAGCGTGCCGGACTACGGCAAAGCGGTCAACATTAAGACCAAACGTGGCGTGATTAAGCCGCGCACGCCGAATCAGGCACAGTACATCGCGAATATCCTCGACCATGACATTACCTTTGGTGTCGGTCCTGCGGGTACCGGTAAAACCTATCTGGCGGTGGCAGCCGCGGTCGATGCGCTGGAACGGCAGGAGATTCGCCGCATCCTTCTCACGCGCCCTGCCGTAGAAGCGGGTGAGAAACTCGGCTTTCTGCCGGGCGACCTGAGCCAGAAAGTGGACCCGTACTTGCGCCCCCTCTACGACGCCCTGTTTGAGATGCTGGGATTCGAAAAGGTTGAGAAACTGATGGAGCGCAACGTGATTGAAGTGGCTCCGCTGGCTTACATGCGTGGTCGTACGCTGAATGACGCGTTTATTATTCTGGATGAAAGCCAGAACACCACAATCGAACAGATGAAGATGTTTCTGACGCGTATTGGTTTCAACTCTAAAGCGGTCATTACCGGTGACGTGACGCAGATCGACCTGCCGCGCCATACCAAGTCCGGTTTACGCCATGCAATAGAGGTGCTGTCCGAGGTTGAAGAGATCAGCTTCAACTTCTTCCACAGCGAAGACGTCGTGCGTCACCCGGTTGTGGCACGTATTGTTACCGCCTATGAAGCCTGGGAAGAAGCCGATCAAAAACGTCGTGACCAGCAAGCTGAAGAGCGTAAACGCGACGCCCTTGCGGCCCAACACAGCGCCCAGGAGAATTCATGAGCGACGTGATCCTCGATCTGCAACTGGCCTGCGAGCAGACCGATAATTTACCGACGGAAAGTCAGTTTCAACACTGGCTGGAAGCGGCAGTCATGCCCTTTCAGCCGGAAAGTGAAGTGACTATTCGTGTGGTGGATGAATCCGAAAGTCATGAGCTTAATTTGACCTACCGTGGCAAAGACAAGCCGACCAACGTGCTGTCATTTCCCTTCGAAGCCCCGCCCGGCATCGAATTACCGCTGCTAGGCGACCTGATCATTTGTCGTCAGGTGGTTGAGCAGGAAGCGCAGGAACAGGGAAAAACCACAGAAGCCCACTGGGCGCACATGGTGATCCATGGCACGCTGCATCTGTTGGGTTATGATCACATTGAAGACGGCGAAGCCGAAGAGATGGAAGGTATCGAGACAGAGATAATGCTTGCTCTTGGTTATCCTGATCCGTACATTTCGGAGAAAGAAAACACCTGAAGCTGTGATTCAGGCCATCCTGCTGCTGGCGAACAGGCCGGCAGCGTAATTTCCTTACCAGAGAGATCTTTAAAAACCGCCATGAGCGACGACCATTCTCAAAACAGCGATGCACCCAGTAGTAAAAAGGGATTTTTTTCCCTACTAATCAACCAACTGTTCCACGGTGAACCTAAAAACCGTGATGAGCTACTGGGTCTTATCCGTGACTCCAATCAAAAAGACCTGATTGATCAGGATACCCGGGACATGCTCGAGGGCGTGCTGGATATTGCAGAACAGCGCGTGCGGGACATCATGATCCCACGCTCCCAGATGATTACGCTAAAACGAAATCAGAACCTGGAAGAGTGCCTGAGTGTAATTATCGATTCAGCACACTCTCGCTTTCCGGTGATCAGCGAAGACAAAGACCATGTTGAAGGCATCCTGATGGCGAAAGATCTGCTGCCGTTTATGAGCAGTGAATCTGAACCTTTCAGCGTGGAAAAAGTCCTGCGTCCGGCGGTGGTTGTCCCTGAGAGCAAGCGTGTTGATCGCATGCTGAAAGAGTTTCGCTCGCAGCGCTATCATATGGCGATTGTGATTGATGAGTTTGGTGGTGTGTCCGGGCTGGTCACGATTGAAGATATTCTGGAGCTGATCGTTGGCGAAATCGAAGACGAATATGACGATGAAGAAGATCGTGATATCCGTCAGCTTAACCGTCAGACCTATACCGTTCGTGCACTCACGCCGATTGAAGATTTCAACGAAGTGTTTGGCACCCAGTTCAGCGATGATGAAGTGGACACCATTGGCGGGCTGGTCATGCAGGGCTTTGGTCATCTACCGGCGCGTGGCGAAAGCATCGACATCGATGGTTACCAGTTCAAAGTTGCCATGGCTGACAGCCGTCGTATCATCCAGGTTCATGTAAAAATTCCGGAAAATTCGGCGCTACCTCAACTGGATGACGAATAATTTTATGGCATTAGCCTCTCTTTACCAGCGGCAGCGGGTACGTCTGCTGCTGGCTTTACTCAGCGGCGCCTGTGGCACGCTTGCCTTTTCCCCTTATGATTTCTGGCCTGCTGCTCTGCTCTCGCTCTGCGGGTTGCAAATCCTGACCTTAAACCGTACCAGCCCACAAGCCAGCGCCATCGGTTTCAGTTGGGGATTTGGCCTTTTTGGCAGCGGTATCAACTGGGTTTATGTCAGTATTGCTACCTTCGGCGGAATGCCGGGGCCGGTTAACGTATTCCTGGTCGTGCTGCTGGCGGCGTATCTGGCGATTTATCCGGCCCTGTTTGCCGGGGTGCTTAACCGCATTTGGCCACGAACCACCTTGTGGCGGCTGGCACTGGCGGCCCCCGCATTATGGCAGGTCACGGAGTTTTTACGCGGCTGGATATTAACCGGATTTCCGTGGTTACAGTTTGGCTATAGCCAGATCAACGGCCCGTTGAAAGGTATTGCGCCTCTGGCGGGTGTGGAAAGCATCACCTTCCTGATGATGATCGTTGCCGGGTTACTGGTGTACGCCCTGCAGCAGCGCAATATTAAAAGCTTGGTGGGTGCGCTGGCATTACTGGCCCTGTGCTGGCCATTACGCTATCTGCAGTGGTATCAACCGCTGCCAGCGCGGGCAGTCAATGTGGCGCTGGTGCAGGGCGACATTCCTCAGTCAATGAAGTGGGACCCGCAACAGCTGCTGAATACCCTGCGTATTTACAGCGATCTGAGCCAGCCACTAATGGGCAAAGCCCCCATTATTATCTGGCCGGAGTCGGCCATTACCGATCTGGAAAGTAATCAGCAACCTTTCCTGCGTTCGCTGGATAATGAATTACGCGCGCGCGGCAGTTCGCTGGTCACCGGTATCGTGGATTCGCGTCTGGAGCAGAATCGCTACCATGACTACAACACGGTAATCGTTCTGGGCGGACCGAAGCCTTATAACTACTTCAGCACCAACCGCTATCAGAAACACCACCTGGTGCCCTTTGGTGAATTCGTTCCCATGGCTGACCTGCTGCGACCGCTGGCCCCTTTCTTTGATTTGCCGATGTCCGCCTTTAGTCGCGGCGCTTATCTGCAGCCTCAGCTCAACGTGGCAAATTATCATCTGACGACGGCCATTTGCTATGAGATCGTTTTAGGGGAGCAGGTGCGCGCCAATTTCCGTCCGGATACCAACTTTCTGTTAACCGTCTCGAATGATGCCTGGTTTGGTCACTCGATTGGCCCCTGGCAGCATTTCCAGATGGCGCGCATGCGCGCACTTGAACTAGGCAGGCCACTGCTGCGCGGCACGAATAACGGTGTGACTGCCGTGGTGAATGCCGATGGCGATGTGGAGAAAGTTCTGCCGCAGTTCACCCGGGATGTTTTAGTGGACAAGGTAACGCCCACCCGCGGTGAAACCCCCTATTCCAGAGCCGGTATCTGGCCGGTATGGTTAGCCACCCTGTTGGCCGGGCTGATCGCCTTTATCAGGCGTCACCGCTAATTCCCTGTGGCGAAGCGCGGCTTCGCCACATCTTCTCTTCCTGCTCTTCCTGCTTC
>NZ_VIVB01000003.1:93154-315097 GCF_007828605.1 Pantoea sp. SJZ147 | reverse complement strand
TTCTGCTTCTGCTTCTGCTTCTGCTTCTGCTTCTGCTTCTGCTTCTGCTTCTGCTTCTGCTTCTGCTTCTGCTTCTGCTTCTGCTTCTGCTTCTGCTTCTGCAGTAAAACTAACGTTTCACCGGATTGTCATTTTATTTTGGCACGATGATTGCAAAATGTTTCTGTATTCACCGGCATTCAGGCCTGTTAGCGGGCGCGGCGCACCAAAAAGAGTCCTGATGCGCACCCTTTATGTGCATTGGCCTTTATTTGCCTTTTTTTGGTGCGAATGACATCGCAAAAAAGAAACTTTTTTGTTTCATTGAGTTAACAATCCGCTATGTTAGTGAATATTCTCAGCGCTTAAGCGCGAAGGGATAACAAGAAAAGCAGCGCAAAATACACACAACATCACAATCAGTACAGGGGTAGATCCTGTGCAATTTCCACATGAAGGAGTTGGAACATGCAATTACGCAAAGTGGCATTATCTCTTCTGCTGTTAAGCGCAGCAGCGGGAGCGGCCCAGGCGGAAGATCTGAGCGGTACCCTGAAGAAAATCAATGACAATGGCGTCATTGTCATCGGGCATCGTGAATCATCAGTTCCCTTTTCTTATTACGACAACCAGCAAAAAGTGGTTGGTTATTCTCAGGCTTATTCCAACGCCATTGCAGACGCGATTAAAGCCAAACTGAATAAGCCCGATCTGCAAATTAAAATGATCCCTATTACCTCGCAAAACCGTATTCCGCTGTTGCAGAACGGCACATACGATTACGAATGCGGTTCCACCACCAATAACCTTGAGCGCCAGAAACAGGCGGCATTCTCCGATACCATTTTTGTTATCGGCACCCGTTTGCTGGTCAAGAAAGGCGGTCCGATTAAGGATTTCGACGATCTGAAAGGTAAGACTGTCGTCGTGACCTCAGGCACCACCTCAGAAGTGCTGCTGCACAAACTGAACGACGAGAAAAAAATGGATATGCGCATTATCAGCGCGAAAGACCATGGTGACTCGTTCCGCACGCTGGAAACCGGCCGTGCCGTGGCCTTTATGATGGACGATGCGCTGCTGGCTGGCGAACGTGCCAAAGCGAAAAAGCCTGACGACTGGGAAATCCTGGGTACGCCGCAGTCTAAAGAAGCCTATGGCTGTATGCTGCGCAAAGACGATCCACAGTTCAAAACCCTGGTGGATGACACCATTTCGAAAGCCCAGACCTCAGGCCAGGCAGAAAAATGGTTTGATATCTGGTTTAAGCAGCCTATCCCGCCTAAAAACCTGAACATGAACTTTGAACTGTCTGATGACATGAAAACGCTGTTCAAAACGCCTAATGACAAGGCACTGAATTAACAACGATAACAAGGGCGGCATTGTCGCCCTCTCGATTGCTGAAACTGCGACGTGGACAGACAGCCTGCACGGGTCGTTCCCCCGAATCAGGCGAATTAAGTCGCTCATCAATCTTCAGGGTAGCTCTGCTACCCTTTTTTACCGGAGCTCGTTATGGGTATCGATTGGAACTGGGGCATATTTCTCGAACAGGCCCCGTTCGGTAATACCACCTATCTCGGCTGGTTGTGGTCCGGTTTTCAGGTGACGATAGCCGTCTCCTGCTGTGCCTGGATTATTGCTTTCTGTGTAGGTTCATTTTTTGGCATTCTGCGTACTGTTCCTAATCGCCTGTTATCCACGATAGGAACCTGCTATGTAGAACTGTTTCGTAATATCCCCCTTATCGTTCAGTTCTTCTTTTGGTATCTGGTTGCGCCAGAGCTGGTGGGACAGAATCTCGGTATGTGGTTCAAGTCAGAACTGGACCCTAACCTGCAGTTCTTTATCTCCTCAGTCATCTGTCTGGGCTTGTTCACCGCTGCACGCGTTTGCGAGCAGGTACGTGCCGCCATTCAGTCGCTGCCGCGCGGCCAAAAGAACGCCGGGCTGGCCATGGGGCTGACGCTGCCACAAACCTATCGCTACGTGCTGTTGCCCAATGCTTATCGGGTTATCGTGCCGCCGATGACGTCAGAGATGCTTAACCTGGTTAAAAACTCGGCGATTGCCTCGACGATCGGTCTGGTTGATATGGCGGCACAGGCAGGAAAACTGCTGGACTATTCCGCGCACGCCTATGAATCCTTCACCGCGATTACCCTGGCTTACGTAGCAATTAATCTGGTGATTATGTTGCTGATGGGCCTGGTTGAACGCAAAGTGCGTCTGCCTGGCAACGCGGGAGGCAAATGATGTACGCATTTGACTGGAGTTCTATTCCTCCCAGCCTGCCCTATCTGCTTAGTGGCCTGGTCATCACCTTCAAGATCACCATAACCGCCGTTGTGTTTGGCATCCTCTGGGGCACGCTGCTGGCGGTAATGCGCCTGTCCACCTTCAAGCCCATCAGCTGGTTTGCCAGGCTGTATGTCAACCTGTTCCGCTCGGTGCCGCTTGTGATGGTGCTGCTGTGGTTCTATCTGGTTGTACCCAGCTTTTTACAGCAGGTGTTGGGGATTTCGCCCAAGACCGATATCCGTCTGATCTCAGCCATGGTGGCATTCTCCCTGTTCGAAGCCGCCTATTACTCTGAAATCATTCGTGCCGGGATTATCAGCATCGCACGGGGGCAGTCCAGCGCTGCGCTGGCGCTGGGAATGACGCAGTGGCAGTCGATGAGACTGATTATTTTACCCCAGGCGTTTCGCGCCATGGTTCCGCTGTTACTGACCCAGGGCATCGTGTTGTTCCAGGATACCTCGCTGGTTTATGTCCTGAGTCTGGCTGACTTCTTCCGCACCGCGTCCACTATTGGCGAACGTGACGGTACCCAGGTAGAAATGATTTTGTTTGCTGGTCTGGTCTACTTTGTGATCAGCCTGAGCGCATCACTGTTGGTCAGCTATCTAAAAAGAAAAAGGACGGTTTAAATGATTAACCTGAAAAACGTTTCCAAGTGGTATGGTCAATTTCAGGTGCTGACCGACTGCTCTACCGAGGTACAAAAAGGTGAAGTGGTGGTGGTATGCGGGCCGTCGGGTTCAGGCAAATCAACCCTGATTAAAACCGTCAATGGTCTGGAGCCGATCCAGCAAGGCAGCATTACGGTGAATGGCACCGAAGTGAACAATAAAAAAACCAACCTGGCTACGCTGCGCAGCAAAGTCGGCATGGTGTTTCAGCACTTCGAGCTGTTTCCTCACCTGAGCATTATCGACAACCTGGTACTGGCACAGGTAAAAGTGCTGAAGCGGGATAAGGCGGCTGCCCGCGATAAAGGTCTGAAGCTTCTGACCCGCGTGGGTCTGTCTGCTCATGCCGACAAGTTTCCCGGACAACTCTCGGGAGGTCAGCAACAGCGCGTGGCGATTGCCCGGGCGCTCTGCATGGACCCCATTGCCATGCTGTTTGATGAACCGACATCGGCGCTCGATCCTGAGATGATCAATGAAGTGCTGGACGTCATGGTGGAACTGGCGCAGGAAGGCATGACCATGATGGTCGTCACCCATGAAATGGGCTTTGCTCGTAAGGTGGCGAACCGGGTCATTTTTATGGACGAAGGCAAAATTATCGAAGACACCAAAAAAGAGGACTTCTTTAATAATCCGCAGTCTGAACGGGCGAAGGATTTCCTGGCAAAAATTCTGCACTAAAAACCAGGCGGGCACCGTGCCCGCCTGTTTCTGTCAGGGCTCAAATGGCTGGCGATAAAACTGATCGTGATTGCATTCCGGACAGCGTGACAGGGTTTCCGCCGTATAAATCGCGCGAGTAAAGTGACATTTTTCGCACACCAGATTGCCCAGCCCCACCACCTCACCGCTTTGGTAAACGCCGTGATGTTGTAAATCCTGGAAGACTTCGCGCCACTCCAGCTGGCTTTTATCCGTGATGTCTGCCAGCTCTTTCCAGATACTTTCGCGAATCACGCGCATAAAGACCGAATCCGCCACCGGTTCTTCCGCTTCTGCATAGTTACGACCGAACTCGGCTAAATCGCGACGCACCGAGGCCAGTGCCCGATCAACTTCATCTGGTGTCAGATCTGAGTGCGCACGTAAATGACGACGCCGATCTTCCACCAATGTATCCAGATCGCGATCGCCGTGGCGAAGACGTTCGGTTAATACCGCCAACGAATCGTGATACTCCTGTGCCACTTTATTCATTTTATTCTCCTTTTTGCGCTCAGTACCTGTACTAAGTTTAGCTACTTTGTCACATTTGCCCGGTTCACTGGGTAAGGAATGGTAAAAGAGTGAAAACGCTGACGCTTTAGCGATAAATCGCCCCTGCATAAAGTGGGAAGTGTTGTTGATGTGCGGCCTTATGGGTATGCTATGCGGATCGTAAAGTCAGCAAAGTGTCATTTATTAAGGACCACAGGCAGCCATGCAAGAGCAATACCGCCCGGAAGAGATTGAATCCCGCGTTCAGCAGCAGTGGGATGAAGACGAAACGTTTAAAGTGACTGAGCAGGAAGGCAAAGAGAAATATTATTGTCTGTCCATGTTGCCCTATCCTTCTGGCCGCCTTCATATGGGCCACGTTCGTAACTACACCATCGGCGACGTCATCGCGCGTTATCAGCGCATGCTCGGCAAAAACGTGCTGCAGCCTATCGGCTGGGATGCATTCGGTCTGCCTGCGGAAGGCGCGGCGGTAAAAAATAATACCGCACCGGCGCCCTGGACTTATGACAATATCGCCTACATGAAAAACCAGCTTAAACTGCTGGGTTTTGGCTATGACTGGAGCCGCGAGCTTGCCACCTGCCAGCCAGAATATTACCGCTGGGAGCAGTGGTTCTTTACCAAACTCTATGAGAAAGGCCTGGTATACAAAAAAACCTCGGCGGTGAACTGGTGCCCCAATGACCAGACCGTTCTGGCTAACGAACAGGTTATCGATGGCTGCTGCTGGCGCTGTGACACCAAAGTTGAGCGCAAAGAGATTCCGCAGTGGTTTATCAAAATTACGGATTACGCTGAAGAGCTGCTGAACGATCTGGATACGCTGGAAGAGTGGCCTGAGCAGGTCAAAACCATGCAGCGTAACTGGATTGGCCGTTCTGAAGGAGTGGAAATCACCTTTGACGTAGCGGACAGCAACGAAAACGTCACGGTTTATACCACGCGTCCGGACACCTTCTATGGCGCAACCTACGTTGCCGTCGCGGCGGGCCATCCGCTGGCACTGCAGGCTTCCGCAAGCAATCCTGCCCTGGCTGATTTTATTGCCGAATGCCGCAACACCAAAGTGGCTGAAGCTGACATGGCCACCATGGAAAAGAAAGGGATGGCTACCGGGCTGTTTGCTGTGCATCCATTAACGGGTGAGCCTGTTCCTGTCTGGGTCGCTAACTTTGTGCTGATGGAGTACGGCACCGGTGCCGTCATGGCGGTGCCTGCCCATGACCAGCGTGACTGGGAGTTTGCCACTAAATACGATCTGCCGATCAAACCGGTTATCCTTAACCTGGACGGCAGCGAGCCAGATGTCAGCGCTGCCGCGATGACCGATAAAGGCGTGCTGTTTAACTCAGCTGAGTGCAGCGGTCTGGATCACAGCGCCGGGTTCAACGCCATTGCTGATGCGCTGGCCGCGAAAGGCGTTGGCGTGCGCAAAGTTAATTACCGCTTACGCGACTGGGGTGTTTCCCGTCAGCGTTACTGGGGCGCGCCGATTCCTATGGTCACGCTGGAAGACGGCACCGTGATGCCAACGCCAGAAGATCAGCTTCCGGTCATCCTGCCTGAAGATGTGGTGATGGACGGCATTACCAGTCCGATTAAAGCCGATCCAGAGTGGGCAAAAACCACTGTAAACGGTCAGCCTGCACTGCGTGAAACCGATACCTTTGACACCTTTATGGAGTCTTCATGGTATTACGCGCGCTACACCTGCGCCGATTATAAAGACGGCATGCTGGACCCGGCTGCGGCGAACTACTGGCTGCCGGTGGATCAGTATGTGGGCGGTATCGAACACGCCATCATGCACCTGATGTATTTCCGTTTCTTCCACAAACTGCTGCGCGATGCCGGCCTGGTGAATTCGAATGAGCCCGCCAAACGTCTGCTGTGTCAGGGGATGGTGTTAGCGGATGCGTTCTATTATCTGGGTGTTAACGGCGAACGTAACTGGGTTTCTCCTGTTGATGTGACGGTCGATCGTGATGAGAAAGGCCGCATCGTGAAAGCAGTAGACACGCAGGGCCGTGACGTGATCTACGCGGGCATGAGCAAAATGTCGAAGTCGAAAAACAACGGCATTGACCCACAGCTGATGGTTGAGCGCTATGGCGCAGATACCGTACGTCTGTTCATGATGTTTGCTTCCCCGGCTGATATGACGCTGGAGTGGCAGGAATCCGGTGTTGAAGGCGCTAACCGCTTCCTGAAACGCGTCTGGAAACTGGCCTACGACCATTCGCAGAAAGGGGCTACCGTTGCCCTGGACGTTGCCAGTCTGAACGATGATCAGAAAGCCTTGCGTCGCGATCTGCACAAAACCATTGCCAAAGTTTCCGACGATATTGGCCGTCGTCAGACCTTCAACACCGCGATTGCGGCCGTGATGGAGCTGATGAATAAGCTGGCGCGTGCGCCGCAGGACAGCGAACAGGATCGTGCCCTGATGCAGGAAGCGTTACTGGCGGTGACGCGTTTACTGTATCCGTTCACACCACATGCCTGCTACGTACTGTGGCAAACGCTGGGTGGTGAAGGCACCATCGACAATGCGGAATGGCCTGTGGCCGATGACGCCGCGATGGTTGAAGATTCTCTGCTGGTCGTCGTTCAGGTTAACGGTAAAGTCCGTGGTAAAATTACCGTACCCGCCGATGCAACCCAGGAACAGGTTCAGGCGCGTGCGGCTGAGGAACCATTAGTAGCGAAATACCTTGATGGTGTTAGCATTCGTAAAGTCATTTATGTACCGGGCAAACTGCTTAACCTGGTTGTGGGTTAAGTTCAGGAGGAACTGTGCGACATCCGATTATCAGGTTGTTTGTCATGCTGGCGGTGGTCATCACCGCTGGCTGTGGTTTTCATCCGCGCGGCACCACTCAGGTGCCAACCGAACTGAGAACGCTGGTTTTAGACAGTGGTGACCCTTACGGCCCTCTGGCGCGTACCGTACGTCAGCAGTTGCGTCTCAACAACGTGAATATTGTTGAAACTACGCAGAAAAACAGCATGACCGTGCCAACGCTACGTCTTGGCGGAGAAGGACAAAGCCGTAGTACCGCCTCCGTATTTATCAGCGGTACAACAGCTGAGTATCAATTGACGATGACGGTCTCTGCTCAGGTGCTGATCCCGAATAAAGGGATCTACCCTATCAGTGCAACCGTTTACCGCTCGTTCTTTGATAACCCGAACGCGGCACTGGCGAAAGACGCTGAGCAGGACATGATTATTCAGGAGATGCGCCAGCGCGCAGGCGAACAGTTGGTGCGTAAGCTGCTTACTGTTCATGCTGCGCAGATGGAATCTCAGCAAATGTCGTCCAAATCGACGGTTTCCAAACCGGTTCAACCTGCTGCGGAGGTTTCTTCTTCCGCCACGCAAATGCCGCAATGATCAGGATTTACCCGGAACAACTCAGCGCGCAGCTCCGTGAGGGGCTGCGCGCCTGTTATTTATTAACCGGTAATGAACCCTTGCTGTTGCAGGAAAGTGCAGATGCGATTCGTGCCAGCGCCGTGGCGCAGGGTTTTGAAGAGCATCTGAGTTTTACGCTCGATGCGCAAACGGACTGGGACAGCCTGTTTGTTAGCTGTCAGTCAATGAGCCTGTTTGCTCAACGCCAGACGCTGACGTTACAGTTTCCTGAAAATGGACCGAATGCGGCTATCGCGGAGCAACTCATCAAGCTGGCCCCGCTGCTCCACGCCGATATTCTACTGATTTGCCGAATGGCAAAACTCAGCAAAGCCCAGGAAAACAGCGCCTGGTTTAAAACGCTTTCGGCCCATGCCGTGCTGGTCCCCTGCCAGACGCCAGAACAGGCTCAGCTCCCTCGCTGGGTCGCCAGCCGTGCAAAAGCCCTTAAGCTCGACATCGATGATGCTGCCGTCCAGCTACTCTGCTACTGCTATGAAGGTAACCTGCTGGCGTTGTCCCAGGCGCTTGAACGACTGTCACTGCAGTGGCCCGATGGCAAACTAACGCTGCCACGCGTTGAAGCCGCCGTCAGCGATGCCGCTCACTTTACCCCTTATCACTGGGTTGATGCGCTGCTTGGCGGCAAAAGCCGACGCGCACTGCATATTCTGCAGCAGCTTGAAAGAGAAGAGAGCGAAGTCGCGATATTACTGCGCACCCTGCAGCGCGATTTGCTGACCCTGTTGCATCTGCAGCGCCATCAGTCACAACAGCCGCTGCGTACACTCATGGATCAGCAGCGTATCTGGCAGAATCGCCGCAACCTGTTTACCGAGGCACTGCAACGCCTGGATGCAGCGCGATTACAGCAGGCTATTCACTTGTTGATGCAAATCGAGATCACGCTGAAACAGGATTATGGTCAATCGGTCTGGCCACAGTTGCAGACGCTGTCAATGCTGATCGCGAATCGCGCGTTCCCTGCGAGCCTTGCCCATGTCTGACTTACATGCCCTGTTTGGCGGCACCTTCGATCCGGTTCATTTTGGTCATCTCCGCCCGGTAGAAAAACTGGCCGAACAGATTGGCCTGTCCCGGGTTACCCTGCTGCCCAATAATGTGCCACCGCACCGGCCACAGCCCGAAGCCAGCCCGCAACAGCGGGTTGAAATGCTTGAGTGCGCCATAAAAACGCTGCCACTTTTTGACATTGATACGCGGGAATTACAACGTGATACGCCTTCATGGACGGTGGACACCTTAGAAGCGCTGCGGGCCGAACGGGGCGAACAACCGCTGGGCTTTATTATCGGTCAGGACTCCCTGCTGTCGCTGAACAAATGGCACCGCTGGCAGGACCTGCTCAGCCTGTGCCATCTTCTAGTGTGTAAGCGGCCAGGCTATCCGACGGAAATGGCGTCGCCAGACATGCAGCGCTGGCTGGATCGCCACGTCATTCAGGACAGCCAACAGCTCAGGCAACGCCCGGCTGGGGCGATCTGGCTGGCAGAAACCCCGCTGTATGCCATCTCTGCCACCGAGATCAGGCAGCGTCGCCATCAACATCTCGCCTGTGACGATTTACTGCCCGCCTCCGTGATTACCTACATAGACCGCGCCGGCTTATATCGCGACTGATATGGGCGTGATATACTGCGCCGCTAAATTTTTCGGCTGTCTTCCGGGTTTCAGCCAGCCCGCTCTCATCCAGTTTTAAAGGGGAACCTTTTGCAAGGTAAAGCACTCCAAGAGTTCGTTGTTGATAAGATTGATGATTTGAAAGGTCAGGACATCGTTACCCTCGACGTACAGGGTAAATCGAGCATCACTGATTTCATGATCATCTGTACCGGTACCTCCACTCGTCACGTGACCTCTATCGCAGAACACGTCGAGCAGGAATCCCGTGCTGCCGGTCTGATGCCACTGGGCGTGGAAGGCAAAACGGCCGCCGACTGGGTCGTTGTGGATCTCGGTGAAGTGATTGTGCACGTGATGCAGGAAGAGAGCCGTCAGTTGTATGAACTGGAAAAGCTCTGGGGTTAAGCGGTGAAATTGCAGCTTGTTGCCGTCGGTACCAAAATGCCTGACTGGGTTCAGACCGGTTTTATGGAATACCTGCGTCGTTTTCCCAAAGACATGCCGTTTGAATTAACGGAAGTGCCTGCGGGTAAACGAGGGAAAAATGCCGACATCAAACGCATTCTGGAAAAGGAAGGCGAAGCGATGCTGGCAGCGACAGGTAAAGGCAACCGCATAGTGACGCTGGATATTCCCGGACAGCCCTGGGAAACCCCGCAGTTGGCGCAGCAGCTGGAGCGCTGGAAGCAGGATGGACGTGATGTCAGCCTGCTGATTGGCGGCCCTGAAGGATTAGCGCCAGCCTGTAAAGCGGCGGCGGAACAGAGTTGGTCTCTCTCGGCGTTAACGTTGCCTCATCCGCTGGTGCGCGTGCTGGTTGCAGAGAGCCTTTATCGTGCATGGAGCATTACGACAAATCATCCTTATCATCGTGAATAACCGATAAGCTCACTCCAGACATTACAAGTAGCGGATGAAATTACAAAGCAACGCCTTTCGCGATTACAGCGCCGAACAAAAAGTCTTTGTCCGCAGGGCTTTTATCGCTTTTGTCGGCATCTTACTGCTCTCCTCCGTGCTGGTGGTCAATCTCTATCATCTGCAGATTCTCCGTTTCGACGACTACAGTACCCGGTCAAATGAAAACCGTATAAAGCTGGTGCCGGTTGCGCCCAGCCGCGGCATTATTTATGACCGTACCGGTACGCCACTGGCCCTGAACCGTACGATTTATCAGGCCGAGCTGGTGCCGGAAAAGGTCGACGATCTCAAACAAACGCTGCAAAATTTGCGCCCGGTGCTCGACCTCACCGATGACGATATTGAGGCGTTTGAAAAAGAGCGTAAGCGCTCACGTCGCTTTACCTCTATCCCGGTAAAAACCGGCCTTAATGAGGTGCAGGTTGCGCGCTTTGCCGTGAACCAGTACCGCTTCCCCGGCGTAGAAGTCAAAGGCTATCAGCGCCGCTACTATCCCTTTGGACAAACCCTGACCCATGTTGTGGGCTATGTCTCGAAAATCAACGATCGGGATGTGTCGCGTCTGGATAAAGAAGGGAAATGGCCAAACTATGCGGCTACGCACGATATCGGTAAACTCGGTATCGAAGCCTATTACGAAGACCTGCTTCACGGTAAAACCGGTTATGAAGAGGTTGAGGTAAACAACCGTGGCCGGGTGATCCGTCAGTTGCACGAGCAATCCCCGCAGGCCGGGCGCGATATCTATCTGACCATTGATCTGAAACTGCAGCAGTACATTGAAACGCTGTTAGCCGGTAGCCGTGCCGCCGTGGTAGTGAGCGATCCCCGCACCGGGGAAATCCTGGCGATGGTGTCAACGCCCAGCTACGATCCGAACCTGTTCGTTGACGGCATCTCCAGCAAAGACTATCGCGGATTGCTGGAAGATGAGAACCGTCCGCTGTATAACCGCGCCATCCAGGCCGCCTATCCGCCTGCCTCAACGGTTAAACCTTATGTCGCCGTGTCCGCGCTCAGCGCTGGCGTCATCAATCGAAATACCAGCCTGTTCGATCCCGGCTGGTGGCAACTGCCCGGCTCCGAGAAGCGCTATCGGGACTGGAAAAAATGGGGCCACGGTCGTCTGAACGTCACCCGCTCGCTCGAAGAGTCTGCGGATACGTTCTTTTATCAGGTTGCCTATGACATGGGCATCGATCGTCTGTCCGAATGGATGACCAAATTCGGCTATGGATCGCGTACGGGGATTGATTTACCGCAGGAGAGTGCGGGCAATATGCCGACGCGCGACTGGAAGATGCGCCGCTTTAAAAAGCCCTGGTATCAGGGGGATACCATTCCTGTCGGTATCGGTCAGGGGTACTGGACGGCAACACCGCTGCAGATGAATAAAGCGATGATGATTCTCATCAATGACGGGGTTATCAAAGTGCCGCATATGCTGCGCGCTACCCGCGAGGGCCGCACCCTGGTGCCTTACCGTCAGCCCCCTTCCCAACCGATTGGTGACATCCATTCAGGCTATTGGGAAATTGCCAAAGACGGCATGTATGGCGTTGCCAATCGCCCTAACGGTACGGCCCACAAAAGCTTTGCCGATGCGCCTTACAAAATTGCCGCCAAATCAGGTACGGCTCAGGTCTTTGGCCTGAAAGAGAACGAAACCTATAACGCGCATAAAATCGCAGAACGCCTGCGTGACCATAAGCTGATGACCGCATTTGCGCCTTATGATAAACCGCGTGTTGCCGTGACGATGATTCTGGAAAACGGTGGGGCCGGACCTGCCGTGGGTACGGTAATGCGTCAGATACTGGATCACATAATGTTAGGTGACAATAATACTGTCCTGCCAGATGCGGCTCCTACACCGCCAGGCTATGAAGGTGAATAATCATGTCGATGAATGACAGCCCGCAGAAGCGGACAATCTGGATGCGCATGCACATTGATCCGCTCTTTATGCTGATTATCCTCGCGCTGCTGACCTTTAGCGCCATTGTTATCTGGAGTGCCAGCGGTCAGGACCCCGGCATGATGGAGCGTAAGCTGGGTCAGATCGCCATGGGATTGGTTATCATGTTGGTACTGGCACAGGTTCCGCCCCGGGTGTACGAAGGTTGGGCCCCCTATTTGTATATTGTCTGTGTCATCCTGCTCGTTGCCGTGGATGCCTTTGGGCAAATCAGTAAAGGCGCCCAGCGTTGGCTGGATTTGGGTTTTGTCCGCTTTCAGCCCTCTGAAATTGCCAAAATCGCAGTTCCCTTGATGGTGGCCCGCTTTATCAACCGCGACGTGTGCCCGCCGACGTTAAAAAACACCGCGATTGCGCTGGTGCTGATCTTTCTTCCTACCCTGTTAGTCGCGGCGCAGCCTGACCTTGGTACCTCTATTCTGGTGGCGGCATCGGGTTTGTTTGTGCTGTTCCTGTCCGGGATGAGCTGGAAACTGATTGGTATCGCCGTACTGCTGGTTGCAGCCTTTATTCCCATTCTGTGGTTCTTCCTGATGCATGATTATCAGCGCGACCGCGTGATGATGCTGCTCGATCCCGAGACCGATCCGCTTGGCGCGGGTTATCACATCATTCAGTCGAAAATTGCCATCGGCTCTGGCGGCTTGCGCGGTAAGGGCTGGTTGCATGGAACCCAGTCACAGCTTGAGTTCTTACCGGAACGCCATACCGACTTTATTTTTGCCGTGCTGGCCGAAGAGCTGGGACTGGTAGGCGTACTGGTGCTGCTGGTGCTGTATCTGCTGTTAATTATGCGCGGACTGATTGTGGCTGCCCGTGCACAGACGACCTTTGGCCGCGTGATGGCCGGGGGGTTAATGTTGATTTTATTCGTCTATGTTTTCGTTAACATTGGCATGGTTAGTGGTATCTTACCGGTGGTTGGCGTTCCACTGCCGCTGGTCAGTTACGGCGGATCGGCGCTTATTGTACTTATGGCAGGATTTGGCATCGTCATGTCGATCCACACACACCGAAAAATGTTATCTAAAAGTGTTTAAGAGGTCGCAGATGCGTAAGGACTGGCTTGGCGTTTTATTGGCTTCATTGGTTTTAGCTGCATGTTCTACCCAGGAACCGCAACAACAAAGTGCGCCACCCCAGCCTGCCTATAACGGCCCGGTGGTTGAAATTCCTGGCGTTGAGCCTCGTTATGAGCCGGTCAATCCGTCGACCAATCAGGACTACAGCGTCAACGGTAAAAACTACCGCATCATTAAAAATCCGGCCAACTACAGCGAAGTGGGTCTGGCCACCTGGTACGGTGAAGAAGCGCAGGGTAATCGCACTGCGACGGGGGAAACCTTTGATCCCGATGCCCTGACCGCCGCCCACCCGACGCTTCCTCTGCCAAGCTATGTGCGCGTCACTAACCTGGCAAACGGACGTCAGATTGTCGTGCGCGTTAACGATCGCGGCCCTTATACGCCGGGGCGCATTATCGATCTGTCTCGTGCCGCGGGTGATCGCCTGAACATCTCCAATAATTCCCGCGTGCGCGTTGATTACATCAGCGTCGCGCCAGACGGCACGCTCTCCGGTCCCGGCACCATCGGCACCGTGGTCGCCAAACAGAGCTATGCCCTGCCTTCGCGTCCCGATTTGAACGGCCCGGTCATGAGCAGCCCACCCGTGATGAACGGGGGCAGTCAGCAGCAGACAGCGCCGATGTCTGAACCCGATGCGCAGGATGTCTCGCCGGTGAGCAATGCCACCCTGCAAAGTCATGATGCCATGGGCGCACCAGTGCAGAGCGGCGGTTTTCTGGGTGCCCCGCAGCCGTTAGCGAGCGGCGTGCTGGAAGGTAGCGAGCCTGCCGCCAGCGCACCTGCTGCAGCGGCTCCGGCAGCCACAGCACCGATTGCGGCCAGTGCCGCGACCTCTCACCCGGCACCCGCGACTCAGGGCGGATCATCGCTTTCAGGCTATGTGGTTCAGGTCAGTGCCATTAATGATGCTGCACGTGCCCGGCAGTTGCTCGCCAGTCTGCGCCAGCGCTTCGGTGTCCCCGGTGCAGTGGAAAATGCAGGCAATGTCTACCGCGTACAACTTGGTGGTTATAAAACCCGTGCTGAAGCCGTTGCTTTACAGCAACGCCTGAGCAATGAAGGCCAGAGCGCGGCCTTCGTGACCACAGCAGGCCGTTAACCGACAGGGATGCTCTGATTGGTAACGTCTGCTAACAACCCAGTCATTAAGCCGGATGCCTGTAAATCAGGCATTTGTTATGATGAGTGACTTTTTTAAACCCTAAACCCATGGATGTTGTCGTCCCACACATGAACACGCTGAAACCTTCTCGTTTGTTAAAACGCCTGACAGTGGGATCACTGATCGCTTTCTCTCTCAGCCATGTTGCTATCGCTGATGATGTTAATCTCAAGACCATGATTCCGGGCGTACCGGACATTGATGCCGAAGCCTACGTTCTCATCGACTACAACTCAGGAAAAGTGCTGGCAGAGAAAAACGCGGACGCCCGTCGCGACCCAGCCAGCCTGACGAAGATGATGACCAGCTACGTTATCGGTCAGGCAGTGAAAGCCGGAAAGATCCATCAGGACGACATCGTTACTGTGGGTCAGGATGCGTGGGCAACCGGCAATCCGGTGTTCAAGGGTTCATCGTTAATGTTCCTGAAACCAGGCGACCGGGTACCGGTTTCTCAGCTCACCCGTGGCATCGTATTGCAGTCTGGTAACGATGCCTGCGTAGCGATGGCGGACTATGTCGCCGGCAGCCAGGATGCTTTTGTTGGCCTGATGAACAACTACGTCAAAGCGCTGGGTCTGCAAAACACCCATTTCCAGACGGTTCATGGTCTGGATGCGGAAGGACAGTACAGCTCGGCACGTGACATGGCGCTGATCGGCCAGGCGCTGATCCGTGATGTGCCGGAAGAGTACGCGGTTTATAAAGAGAAAGAGTTTACCTTTAACAACATCCGTCAGATGAACCGTAACGGTCTGCTGTGGGATACCAGTTTGACGGTCGATGGCATCAAAACCGGCCATACCGCGGCAGCAGGTTATAACCTGGTCGCCTCGGCGACAGAAGGCCAGATGCGTCTGATCTCAGCCGTGATGGGCGGTCATACCTATAAGGGCCGCGAAACCGAAAGTAAAAAGCTGCTGACCTGGGGCTTCCGCTTCTTTGAAACCGTCGCGCCGCTGAAAGCCGGAAAAGAGTTTGCTTCTGAACCGGTATGGTTTGGTAACAGCGATCGCGTACAGCTGGGCGTTGAGAAAGATGCTTATCTGACGATTCCGCGCGGCCGCATGAAAGATCTGAAAGCCAGCTATGTGCTGACCAATACTGAACTGCATGCACCGCTGAAGAAAAATCAGGTGGTAGGCAGTATCAATTTCCAGTTGGATGGCAAAACGATCGATCAGCGTCCTCTGGTGGTGTTGAACGAAGTTTCTGAAGGCGGTTTCTTCAGCCGTATCGTTGACTACATCAAACTGATGTTCCATCACTGGTTCGGTTAATGGCGCAGGGCGGTTGAAAAACCGCCACCTTGCCCCCATTACAGGTTAATATGATGCTCCCGCTTCGGCGGGAGCCTGTTTTTTATGTACCGGAGTGATTATGAAAACCAAACTGAATGAACTGCTCGAATTCCCGACCCCATTTACCTACAAAGTGATGGGGCTGGCACAGCCGGAGCTGGTTGATTTGGTGCTTGAGGTAGTGCAACGCCATGCACCCGGCGATTACAGCCCAGAAGTGAAACCGAGCAGCAAAGGTAACTATCACTCGGTCAACGTCACGATCAACGCCACCCATATCGAACAGGTTGAAACCCTGTATGAAGAACTGGGCAAAATCGAAATCGTGCGGATGGTGCTGTAACCTCCTCAAAAAAGGGTAAACGGGTCAGGCTGCGGGTAACGCACTGACCCGTTTTTATTGGCTGGCGATATGCCAGCACCGATCCCACCCTCAATCTCTCTGCACCGCGATAACCGCCTCATCGCGAAGGCGTTTAACTTCAGCGCCGCCAGCGTTATACTCAGCCTCTCGCCTTTTAACGGATACTCGTTTTGTCAGCTGACACGCTTCTTATTCGCCAGTTTGGTTTATGTGACTGGCAATCGACCTCAGACGCCATGCACCACTATACCGACCAGCGCACTGCCGAAAGCCGGGATGAAGTCTGGCTGGTTGAACATTACCCGGTATTTACTCAGGGCCAGGCAGGAAAAGCCGAGCACCTGCTGATGCCCGGCGATATTCCGGTGGTACAGAGCGACAGAGGCGGTCAGGTGACCTACCACGGCCCCGGACAACAGGTTATGTACGTACTGATTGATGTTAAACGCCGCAAAACCGGTGTGCGTCAGTTGGTTACCGCCTTAGAGGAAACCGTGATTGCCGTGCTGGCGCGCTTTGGCGTGGCTGCCCGAGCCCGTCCCGATGCGCCTGGCGTCTATGTGGGTGACGAGAAAATCTGCTCGCTGGGACTGCGTATTCGTAAGGGCTGTTCTTTTCACGGACTGGCGTTAAACGTGGCGATGGACTTGTCACCTTTTTTACGTATCAATCCTTGTGGCTATGCCGGAATGAACATGACGCAGTTGCAACACTTTCGGCCTGAGGTCACGCTCGCCGATGTCCAGCCGTTGCTGGCGGAGACGTTTGCCCAGCAGCTGGGTTATCAACAGGTCGAATGGCACCCGGTTAAGACCACGGACTGAATTAACTGTGAATGCGTATTTACAAATATGTAACTTATCGGCTCTGTCTTTGGCTGCTTCCTGGTCGATGAGATGATATAATTTTTGCACTTTTTTCAAATAAAGTTGAAAGCCGCCTTCTCGGGTTGAGTGAGACAGCTTTCAAATCGCAATCCGACCGGAACCTGCTGATTTATGAGTAAACCAATTCAGATGGAACGCGGCGTCAAATATCGTGACGCAGACAAAATGGCGCTGATCCCGGTGAAAACCGTGGCCGTCGACCGGCAAGAGATTTTACGCAAGCCGGAGTGGATGAAAATCAAACTGCCTGCGGACTCCAGTCGTATTCAGGGCATAAAAGCGGCAATGCGTAAAAACGGACTCCACTCCGTTTGTGAAGAAGCCTCCTGCCCTAACCTTGCCGAATGTTTTAACCACGGTACGGCGACCTTTATGATCCTGGGCGCAATCTGTACCCGTCGCTGCCCGTTCTGCGATGTTGCACACGGTCGTCCTAACGCGCCTGATGCGAACGAGCCGGGTAAACTCGCCCAAACCATCGCCGATATGGCCCTGCGCTATGTCGTTATCACCTCGGTGGATCGTGACGATCTGCGTGATGGCGGCGCGCAGCATTTTGCCGACTGTATCACCGCTATCCGGGAAAAAAGCCCCAGCATTAAAATTGAAACCCTGGTGCCTGACTTCCGTGGTCGTATGGATCGTGCGCTTGAGATTCTGACTGCAACTCCGCCGGATGTGTTTAACCACAACCTTGAAAACGTGCCGCGCGTGTATCGCCAGGTGCGTCCGGGCGCAAACTATGAATGGTCGCTGAAACTGCTGGAGCGCTTTAAAGAAGCCCATCCAGAGGTGCCGACGAAATCCGGTTTGATGGTGGGTCTGGGTGAAACCAACGCTGAAATCGTTGAGGTGATGCGCGACCTGCGTCGTCACGGTGTGACGATGTTAACGCTGGGTCAGTATCTGCAGCCCAGCCGTCACCATCTGCCCGTTCAGCGCTATGTCAGTCCAGCGGAATTTGATGAGATGAAAGAAGAGGCGATGGCGATGGGCTTTACCCATGCGGCCTGTGGTCCTTTTGTCCGCTCGTCTTACCACGCCGATATGCAGGCAAAAGGCCTGGAAGTCAAATAGCGTTCGCTCAACCGCCGTCATTAAAAAACAAAAAAACCAGATTGTCCGCAATCTGGTTTTTTTTACTGCGGTCAGAAATAAAAATTAACACTTTTCTAAAACTGACGTGGCATTAGTCTTTGTGAGAAACGCGTTCTGCAGGTGTTTCTTCCGCTGTGGTGCGTGCTGCACTGGAATCTTCGTCTTTCATGGCCTTTTTAAAGCCTTTGATTGCAGAACCCAGATCGCCACCCAGAGAACGTAACTTATTGGTGCCGAAAAGCAGTACGATAAGCGCACCGATAATCAGCAGCTTGGCAATACTGATACCTTCCATATTTAACCTTTATAATCTGGCGAATAACGGTAACCCCTATTTAGGCGCAGTTTAGCCCTAACCTCAAGCGTAATCTGTAACAGAGTAAGATCGCGGTGGCCCTCCTTCAGGTCCCAGGCCCCGTCCTGCCGAATAACGCTTAGCGCGACGCATCCAGTTCAGGCCGACTAAACCGGCGGTTATCCAGCACCGGTAACATTGCGCGTGCCGTGGCGATTCTTTGCGGGTCAAGCTCGGCGAAGATCAGTGCGTGAGATTCGGCCGCACGGCTTATTGGCACACCCAGCGGATCAACCACCATGCTGTTGCCAATATTACGCGTCCCGCACTCTCCGACGGCGACCACATAACAGGTATTTTCCAGCGCACGCGTGCGGGTAAGTAAATCCCAGTGCATCTCTTTTAACGGCCCTTTGACCCAGGCTGAAGGTAAGACCAGCACGTCGGCACCATCCAGCACAAGCCGCCGTGCCAGCTCAGGAAAACGCACATCGTAACAGGTCATCAGCCCTACTTTCATGCCCGCCACTTCCACCAGAGGTGGAACCTGTTCACCCGCTTCAACGCGCGTTGATTCCTGCATGGCAAAGGCATCGTAGAGATGCAGCTTGCGATACTCTGCCACGAGCTTCCCGTCGCGAATCACCACCAGCACGTTAAAGACTTTATGGCTATTACCGGGCACATGCATTCCCAGGACCGTCGTCAGTCTGGTGCCCTTACTGGCGACCAGCAATTGCGACAGGAATGGTCCATTCAGCGGCTGTGCGGCTTCCAGAATTAAATCGGGGTTTGTGATGTCACTGGCCAGCACCGCCTCAGGCAGGACTAACAGGTCGGCATCAGCACGGCTGGCCTGATCCATCATGCTCAGGCAGGTTGTGGCGTTTTCCTGCCATTCACGCTTAACTGCAAATTGCCCTAGCGCGACTTTCATTATCCCTTCTCCAGCGACGCCGTGTCGCTCTGTGAGCCCAATGGTGAGCCTGTCATCTTACAGAGGCTGTAATGCTTTCACATGATAGCGTGGCGATTCAACATAACCTTCACGGCCATAAAACTGGTTTGCTTTGAGGCGCGAGGCATGACAGTGCACTTCCATGCGATCACAGCCGTGCTGAGCCGCCAGCGCTTCTGCGTGCTGCAAGAGTTTCTGTCCGACGCCTTTGCTACGCTCACCTTCGGCAATGCACACGTAGCTGATGCGAGCAAAATCGCCCGCCAGCGCCAGCTGAGGAATAAAATGAAGAGAGATAAATCCCAGCACCTGATTGCCGTGCTCTGCAACCAGCAGCTTTTCATTCGGATCGGTCATCAGTTGAGCAAGGCGTTGCTCAATAAAATGCTCTGTACCGCCATAACCAAGTTCACTTAACAACGCGCTCAACACGAAGCTGTCCTTCGCCTGAGCTGGACGAATATTCATCCTGTCACCTCTTTATCTGCGATGCGGAGAGTCAGTTATAACCCGAGACGCCGTAAAATGCTGCTCCTGAGAGTTGTTATGATTATGTTACGGGGATTATCTGTGACTCGCTCCGCAGTTTGCCAGTCGTTGTGGCGCTGCAGAATGGGCCTGAGTCCGATGTAGCAGTAGAACCAGGTGCGGCCCGGGTTAACGCGAGAACGTGATGATGCGAGGGGAAGTGCGGTGGGATAAGAGCGAAGCCATTGTGTAAGTGTTCCGCCTGAGGCTGGGCTGAAAACCAACGGTGTGGTTGCGTGCAGCCATAAAAAAACCCGCCAGAAGGCGGGTTTTTAGAATTCTGACTGTTAACTTACAGACTGATAACGTTAGCAGCAGATGGGCCTTTTGCGCCGTCAGTGATTTCAAACTCTACACGCTGACCTTCAGCCAGAGTTTTGAAGCCATTGCTCTGGATCGCAGAGAAGTGTACGAATACATCTTTGCTGCCATCTTCAGGAGTAATGAAACCGAATCCTTTAGATTCATTAAACCACTTAACGTTACCTTTAATCTTAGACATCTATATTACCTTTACATGAAAAATGGACACTAAACTGTGTCGCCATCTAGTACAGCAATTGCTGAGGGTTTTGTCCAGCCTGAATTGATGAAAAAGTGATAAATATCGCTATTATTTTCCCTTTAGTGACTTATTCAGGGGTTCTGAGGCTTAAAACTGCCAGCGCAGCCAGGCAAAATACACGTTACCGTTGTTGTAAGTGCCTGGAATATAAGTCATTTGAAAATTAACCGGCCCATAACCTATGGATGCTAACGGCAATAAAGCCGGCACAGGATAGTATCCCCAGTTATTCCTCGCCGTGATGCCAGCGGTAAAGCCCAAACCATAGTGAAAATTCTGATCCGCCAGTGGTCGCCAGGTTGCTTCCCAGCCATAGCCGCCAAAGGGTTCCCACTTGTTAAAGGAATCTTTAAACGCCATCAGGTAAAGGCCGTGCCAGTTACCTTTCTCATCGTAACGTGAAACCCCACCACCCGCTCCCCAGGGACGTTCGTTATATCTGTGGATATGCTCATCATCATACGTCCAGCGGTTATGCCAGGTGATGGCGGGCACATAAACATCAATGGAGTCAGGCTGTTGCCAGGTTTGCTGGACATTATCAGTGAAAGTGTCCCAGCCCGATTTTATCTGCTGGGTGAGCATGGCCGCCTGGAGAGAAAATGAAAAAAATAACGCCAGTAAGGGCGCTGATAAGCGTGCGATAAAAGACCTGTTCACTTCGGTATTACCTTTATTGTATTGGCTAAATCCAGCGTTCCATACTGAAAACAACAACGTAAAAACCCGCCTGCAGCAGAGAGAGCGAAACCCTTCTGGAGTCTGTTCGGCATGTCGTTATGCTTAACGAGCTAAAGCGTGAGGGATTTTAAAACAGGGAAGATGAACCAGAGCCAAACAACCAGCACTTGCCATATTCTCGCTAAATGAGGTGATTATCCTGCCTTTATTAAACGCCACCAGTTGCGCGCTGTGCCCGCTAAAAAACAAAAAACGGGCGCAATCGGCGCACGAATAAACGCCGTTTAATCACTCGATTAATAAAGAAATAATTAATAGTTTTTGATGTAAATTATTAGATCAGGGACGAACCTGTGTAGACGCGGCTGACGAGCAAAGACGCCAGAGAGATAGCGATGAAGGTAGAACTTACAGGCTTACAGGCTTACAGGCTTACAGGCTTACAGGGAAGAGGATAAATAGCGCGGGTTGATGCGACAAGGGGGGTCAGAAAGGATTTGGGCACCGTTGAGGTGCCCATAGAATCAGAAAATCAGTTTAAATACCCCTGTCAGGGTCAGTAGTCCCACGATAAAAATAATGGCGATAATCCACAGAATTATTTTCATTTCCTCTCCCTTAACCTAAAAAAACATTCCCATAACAGTATAGGCAAGATTTGAGGCTGTGCTTTTTGCTTATTGCGATCTCATCCATCGAAGCAACATTCAGCTTTAATGGTTATTTTCTGTGAGAAGCATCGCATAGCAGGTTTTTACCTGCCTTGCCGCTTCGTTTTGCGGATTAATCCTGGCTAAAATTTATGCGGACAAGACAACTCGTCGGTTTTGACACTAAAAATGCAAAGCAGGGAGAGACCTTATGAGTAGCATAAATACCAGTATGGGCCGCTATAGCCTCAAGGCAAAATACAGCGGTGATCAAATCAAAGGTTTTTTCGCCATCAATGATGAAGGCGGCACGCAACTTACCCGACAGGAGTTTGCGGTGCACTATCTTGACGATGTCGTTAATAACGTGATTTATCCGGTGACCGGCGGTAACCGTGAAATTGCCCGCGCATTGCGAGAACAGATGGTAAAAGCGGGATTTGAAGATTCAGATTAACGGTACGGGCCGCCGGTCCTGCGCGGCCCTACTGCTTTATGCAGGCACCCTTACACCACGTAGGAAAGCAGTAAGCATCCCACCAAACCACATACCGAAATAATGGTTTCCAGTGCCGACCATGACCGAATAGTTTCGCCAATCGTCAGGTTGAAATACTCTTTAAACAACCAGAAACCGGGGTCATTCACGTGTGAAAAAATCACGCTGCCAGAACCCACAGCGATCACCATTAACTCCGGGCTCGCCCCGCTGGTTGCAATCAACGGTGCCACAATCCCCCCTGCGGTAATCGCCGCCACGGTTGCAGAACCCAGGGCAATGCGCAGCACGGCAGCAATAGACCAGGCCATAAACAGCGGAGACAGATTGGTGGCATGCATCATATTGGCAATGTATTTATCCACGCCGCTGTCTACCAGAACCTGCTTGAAGGCACCGCCGCCACCGATAATCAGCAGCATCATCGCGATAATTTTGATGGAGTCGCTTAGCGTATCCATCACCTGTTCCATGCTGCGTCCACGGTTCAGACCAAAAGTGAAAATCGCAATCAGCACGGCAATCAGCGTCGCCATAATGGGATCGCCAAAGAACTCGGCATAAGGCAACAACGCATGGCCTTTGGGCAACACCATTTCGGCTACCGCACGCAGCGCCATCAGGACGACGGGAACAAGGGATGTCCAGACGCTGACGCCAAAGCTGGGCATTTCCGCTTCGCTAAACGTTTTGGGGTTATAAAGCCCTTCTGGAATAGGTTTATCAATTCCTTTCAGGAAACGTGCATAAACTGGCCCGGCGAGAATCACCGTTGGGATGCCCAGTAAGGTTCCAAACAGCAGTGTTTTGCCCATATCGGCATTAAACAGCGTGGCAATTGCCGTGGGGCCGGGATGAGGCGGGAGAAAACCATGGGTCACGGACAATGCCGCCGCCATAGGGACGCCGACAAACAGCAGCGGTACGCGTGCCGATGCGGCAACGCTGAAGACCAGCGGCAGCATCAAGACAAAGCCCACTTCATAGAACAGAGCAAAACCCACAATAAATCCGGTCAGCACCAGTGCCCATTGGATGTGCCTTGTACCGAACTTGTCGATCAGCGTGGTCGCGATACGTTGCGCGCCACCGCAGTCGGCCAGCAACTTACCGAGCATTGCGCCAAAGCCCATAATCAGCGCCAGGCCGCCCAGCGTCCCACCGACGCCATTTTTAATCGAAAGAATCACTTTGTTGACCGGCATGCCCTGCATGACGCCAACTGCCAGGGCGACTAAAATCAGCGCGATAAAGCCATTGAGTTTAAAGCGAATCATCAGCAGTAACAGTAATGCCACGCCAATCGCCACATAGAGTAATGGCATAATTTTTCTCCACCTGATGCCCTGAATTGTTTCAGTGCCGCTTTGTTATCGTGGTCCCTGAGGACATGTAAAACCGGGGTTCTGCAAAAGTAGTAACATTTTGACAAACCCTGTTACCGATAACATGTTAAGGGTAACATCCTTGTTAAAGCATCACCCCACCGTGGATGAATTTGCGTTTTGCGAAGGCGATCAACTTTTCCTCTCTACGGAATAAGAAAGTTTCGCGGGGCCGATCGCCGGCTTTTGGTTACACTCAGATTTTAGCGAAGATATAAAAGGATGCGCTGGTGAGTGAGAATCTGAGTGAGCTGTACAGCAATCAACAAACCTTTTTTGGCCGGGGAAGCCTCAATAAGCTGATTCCCCTGCTGGCTGCCCAACCCCAGGCTACCCTGCTCTTTTGCGGTCGTTCATTTTTACAGGGTGAAGCTTACGCCCGGCTCAAGTCTACGCTCAACGATCATATTGTCGGTTATGAGATTGTGAATAACGAAGCCTCACCCGGCGATATTGATGCCTGGGTCGCGCGCTGGCGTGGTCATGTTGACAGAGTCGTGGCGGTGGGCGGTGGCAGCGTTCTGGATGCCGCTAAGGCTTTTAGCGCCATGATTCAGCATCCGTTACCGACAGCACGCTATCTGGAAAAGGTCGGGGATACGGCGGTCAGTGCCATCACATTGCCCCTGATTGCGGTCCCTACCACGGCGGGCACCGGCAGTGAAGTTACGCAAAACGCCGTTGTTACGGATCAGCGGGATATTCAGATCAAAGCGTCGCTGCGTCATCCGGTATTTGTGCCGCAGGTCGCCATCCTCGATCCCGATTTGCTGAAAGGCGCCCCCGACAAGGTGCTGGCTACCTGCGGAATCGACGCATTTACCCACCTGTTCGAAGCCTATCTGTCCAACAAGGGCAACCTCTTCACCCGCCAGTTAGCCCTCACCGGATTGCGTCAGTTCATCCAGGGCTGGCCTGCGCAAAATCAGCAAGATGAGGCTGGCGATCGCGCGCGTGAAGCGATGATGATGGCGTCCTGGCTGGGCGGGATCAGCCTGAGCAGCGCGGGGCTGGGCGTCATTCACGGGATTGCGGGCGAACTGGGCGCGATTAAGCCCTTCCACCACGGTGAAGTATGCGGAAGACTGCTCTTTACGTTTCTGGATCATCTGGCAGACAGTCAGCACCCGCAACAGTGTCAGTTGATGGCCGACATGCATCAACAGCTTTTTGACGCGCACACCGATTCTCCGGCGCACTACCTGAAAGCCTGGCTACAGCGCTCAGCCATTACGGCTTTCTGGCAGGACGGTCCAGCGCTCAGCCCGTCAGACATCGACTGGGTACTGGCCCGGGCTAACAGTAAAAACAGCCTGGTGAGTTACAGCAAAGATGAAATGCGCGACATGATGGTTCGTGCCTGGCCGGTTAGCGCATAGTCCTTGTGCGGGCTTATCCACCGCCCGCACAGTTGACTCTCGACATTTGTAGCCTGGTGCCCGTCACTATGCCTGCGTAAAGGGCGGTTCGCCTGCCAGCATCTGCTCAATGACCTGTAACACACCTTCATCATTGTTGGCAGGTGCCAGGAAACGCGCGGTCTCTTTTACCCGCTGCGGGGCATTGCTCATAGCGAAACTGAAGCCGGACTGCTCCAGCATCTCCAGATCGTTGCCGCCGTCACCGAATGCCAGTACCCGATCGTGAGAAATGCCCCAGCGCTGCGCCAGCAGGTTCAGGCCGTTTGCTTTGTGCTGACCGGGAACGATTAAATCTACCGAACCGTGACCGCTGGAAGTGGCCGCCGCCGCACCTTGATGCAGGCGCTGAATATCTGCCATCAGGGGTTCGACATAATCGTCTGACAGATTAAGCGCAAACTTAAGTATCTTGTCCCCGGCAACCTCATCAAGAGAACGAATGGGGCGGAGGCGATGGCAATAATGTCGCATCTTAACCAGCCACTTCTCATCCATTCCTTCAAAATAATAGGCGCTGTCACGCCCGCAAAGCAGATAGCGCAGGTCGGGATAGTGACCATTCTTTAACGTATCCAGTACCGCATCTATGTCATCACGCGTAAACGCGCCACAGAACAGCTCCTCATCACGATCGATAATTAATGCGCCGTTTTCTGCCACAAAGGCGATCTCGCTGGCGATTTCAGGAAAAAACGATCGGAGTTGGTGATACTGGTTACCACTGGCAACGACAAATTTGATATTTCGCTGAGTGAGCTGGTGGTAACAGGCGAGGAAACGCGAGCGGTTGTACTGTTTTTTGTCATCCAGAAATGTGCCATCCATATCAACAGCCACCATCTTAACCGTGGTCATCAGAACTCCTTAGCCGGTAAACGTTCAGAATTTACTGTCAGAATAGCCTGGTAACGGGCAACAGGGTGCACAAAAAAAAGGGATGGCCGATGCCATCCCTGTGTCTCTACTGAAAGGCGTTATTCAGTATCAGTGAGGTAATAATGCCGGTTGCGGCGGCAATCAGCACGTAGTTACCGTCAATGTCGGCCCAGTGCTGGCCTGGAGGCGGTTCTCTCAGGCCGCGCTCACGCCAGTCGTCAATACGGTAATCCTCGCCACAATATTCCCGTGGAGCCGGGCCGCCACGGCGGAACTCATGACCACGCCAGGCAAAACGATCCGGGTGATAATCACGGCGCACATCGGGCGGTGGCGGTCCGCCTGGGCCTGGCCGACGGCCGGGAGGCCCATCGCGATCGAGGCCGGGCGGGCCGTCGCCGTCGGGACCGCGACCGGGGTGATGCCACGGCCCGTCGGGTCCACCTGGGCCGCCTGGCCCTTGTGCCAGAGCGGAGCTGCTGTACATCGTGCTGTATGCTAAAAGGGCGATAATCAAACCAGATTTTATTTTTTTCATGGTACTGCCTCCAGTGGTAACGGCGCTTACGCACCGTTACCACTACTATTGTCTCGGCAGAAAAAAATAAGAATCACCAAAACTCTTAAAAGTCAGCGCCTCTAAACCAGCGCGGTCTGGCCTTCATCCTTTCGTCAGGCATGCAGTAAGCGTGAAACAGAGATACCGTATTGATCTGCGGGTATTAAGGAAATCAGGGCAGGTGTGACATAAAAGCCAATAAAAAATAAAGCCCCGATCCGCAGATCGGGAAGTCGTCTTTAAAACCAGTTAACTGGAAAATGCCCCTTAATATGCATCAGGGAAAAGCAAAGCAGACAACACCACATCACCAGTGTCGCGATGAAATAATAACGCTGCGTTAGTGACAGTTCGATGAAAAATGGCACGCTTATTTTTAACAAGGCGCTTTATCGTTAAGAAAAATAACCCAGTGCATATGACTGGCAGACAAGCTAAAGCGGTTAATACCGTGGTCTGCGCCATCAAGGTCAGGCGTCATTCGCGCCTGACCTTGATGAGAATTACGGGTAACTCAACAGCACAGGCGCGTCCGGTAATTTTGTAAACTGCCGGATGATCTGATGGTAATCCGCAACCGGATCGAGCTGACTAAACTGTTTTGGGTAGAGGTCTTTGGCCAGAATCTCCATCCCGATAATGTTGTAAGGATGGTTATAAAAGTGGTGATAAATACCGTACGTGCGTCCCTGTTTGACCGGCTCTATTTGCGACAAGCCGGTGCGCTTTAATAAAGTCGTAAAGGTTGCCGCCACGTCTTTCCTGTCCGCCCCGTAACCAAATGGCAGCACATTGCTGTTTGGACGTTTTGAGCCGGTCATGATGTAAACATCCGGTTTCATGGCGATGATTTTTTCCAGGGAAACAAAGCCAGCGTTACCCGGCAGCAACGCTGATCCGATATTTTTGCCGCCTACCGCTTCAACCAGTCCACCCCAACCGCTATGGCTATGGGTAAAGCAGCAACTGTCGCTGTTACCGGCTATCGGTTCAATAAAAACGGTGGGTTTGGTTTTTACCTGGTCAATGCCCTTCTGCAGGTTCTGCCAGTGCTGCTGATAAAAATCGGTGTAAGCCTTCGCCTCGGCTTCGCGGTTCAGCACTTTACCCAGCAGGGTAATCCCGGGCACGGTGTTTTCTTTAGGATGCAGTTCGTAGTCAACAAACACGACCGGGATATTCAGGCTTTTGAGCGTGGTCAGAACACCAGACTGCATAAGAGCAGGTTTAGCACGTAACTGCGCAATCATCATGTCCGGCTTCTTAGCCAGCACGCTTTCAAGATTTACCTGCCCCTGGTCGTTGAACCCCATATCCACAATGTTTTCAGCCTGTGGCCAGGTTTTCTTCAGAAGCGCCCAGGTTTGCGTGTCCTGTTTTTTGGGCAGGTTGTTCCATGCCACAACACGTTTAAAAGGATCGTTACGATCCAGCAGCGCCAGTGCCATGATATCTCGCCCATCCTGTAAAATGATGTGCTGAGGCTCTTTCTGCAGCGTAATAGTCTGCCCATCCACATCCGTGACGGTCAGAGGATAGGTGGTAGCCGAGCAAACCGCTGACGCCAGCAACGTTGCTGCAAAAATACCGAATTTCATGTTTGTTAACCCTGTTAAGAAATAAGAATTATTCTCGTTAACTTTAACATGCTAATTCGTAACAAATATAAACCTTTGTTTAATGAATACGTCTGATCCCTCGCCTCAGCTTGAGACCGCCTCGGCTAAAGACAGGACGGCGCGCCGGAAGCCTCGACGATCAGGCCTTGAGGAGCGAATAAAAAATAGCAGAAATGGCAATCAGGCCCGCGACCATCACAATTCTGGTGCCTGGCATGATGCCAACCCAGGCGACGCTGTCAGCGAGACGGGCGAGATGTCCCGCCCGTTTTTTTATCAGTGCGACTTAGCCTGTGCGTAGGCCGCGTCCAGATCCAGTCGCTGCCAGAACGCCTGGTCCGCCCCCGGTCCACCCAGTGGATAACCGGCGGATAATGCACTTTTCACCATCAGCTCACGTCGCTGCTTTACTGACAGCTGCGGCAAAGCCGTTTCCAGCAATACTTCTGCGCCATCCGGTACCGTGAATCTGGCTTTGTTGTCTGCCAGCTTCGGCAGGTTATAGCTCATCGTGAAGCGATAAAACGGCTTCATGCTGCCTGTGCCGTAGGGATCATCACTACCGGCGGGTTTTGCGCACGCCGCTACGGTTGTTCCACACTCTTTTTCCAGCGCGCTGCGCAGTTGCTGGCGGGCATCATTGAATAACGCGCGATAAGCGGCATCGTTCAGATAATGTGCAACGTTATATTGCGCCACCATGCGTGATCCCATCACGTCGAGCGGATAGTGCACACCCAGAACCAGTCGCGAATAGCCGTAGCGTGCGCCGCGCTGGAGTAAGGCTTCAAACCGCTCCGGGACCATCTCGGCTAACAACAACGCATCGGTATAACCCGTATTGGTGTGTCCGCTGGGGAACGAACCGCCATCGGCCGTGTAGGGATGATTGTCTTTGATCACCGTATCATCCGGCACCAGATGAATCGTATTGCCTGTGTGCAGGAAAGGACGCGGATAGTTAAAGTGTTTTTTCGCCACACCGGTGCTGACTTCACTGGCTTTGATCAGGGCTGCCGCCTTGTTAATCTCGCCTTTATCATAGGCCGCCAGAAAGGCTTTACCTAAACGAGGTCCCAATGCGTCGGCAAGAAAATAGAGGTAGCTGATTCCTTCTGCGTCTGCCAGCGCCTGATGGCGTTCGCCCTGGGTTGCATTGAGGTTAATTGATGTGACCGTGGCCCGATTGGCCTCCAGAACCTTATCCGGCAGCGTGCTGAATCCTGACAACAGCGCAATGCCCGCCTTCTGCAACGCATCACTCTGGAAATCATAACCACTGGCTTTTAGCCACTGATAGTCGGCAATGTTGTCACTCTGCTTAGCCTGCTTAAGCTGATCGCGACTGAGCGCTGGCGCGCCCTTTTGTATCGCCACCCGCTCTGCGGTCAGCGCCTGTAATTCAAGTGCGTTAAATGCCGGACTGGACGATCCCTGTGACGTTTGATTCGCCAGTGCACTGGCCTCGGACAACGTCATTGCCTGTGCCTGTTGCGCCACCAGCAGTGCTACCGCAATCAGGGTGAATTTCATTTTCATTATTATTCCTTTGGTCTCTGATTATCTCTGATCTTGCCGGATTTCACGCTAGCATTGCCGTATGACAGTTTTATTTCAGCCGTTCTGCCAGGGGTTTACCCTGGGTTTACTTTATTCCTCAAATAAACCGCCGATCGTTGGCGGCAAAAACGGCCGAACCCGCTACGCTAAGGTAGGACTGGCAGATGTTATCAACAGATAACAAGGTATTACCTGACTGTGGTATTAAAGGGCCTGCTTATGGCATCGGGCGCTTTGCCGCAGAAATGCCGTCTGGCGATGATTAAAAACAGAATTGATCGTTGATTACCGATGCAACATTCATACACTCTCGGGTTGCGAATGCCCGCATCGGCATGCGTGCTTATCAAGGGATGTTTACATGAGGTTATCCAATGCGCTTTAAAGGACTTACTGTCGGGTTTTTCCTTCTGATTTTGGCAATGACTACCGTTGCCTTTTTCGAGGTATTATCGCCCTACTTCTCTGCCATTTTATGGGCAGCGGTGCTGGCTGTGATCTTCCATCCGCTTAAAACGTTTTTGCGTGGCAAGCTGGGCGATCGTAACGGTATTGCCGCACTGCTGACGCTGTTTTGCATCTGCCTCATCGTCTTTACCCCGTTAGCGATCATCGCCTCATCGATGGTGGTGGAGGTGAACACGGTTTATCACAAACTGCAGACCAACTCCGCCCAGTTCCCTGTCGTCTTCGCCGATCTGTTACAGCATTTACCGGGCTGGGCCAAACACTACCTGGCTGAAAATAACCTGGACAATGCCACGCAGATTCAGCAAAAGCTGTCGGCATTTGCCCTTAAAGGTGGTCAGTACCTGGCGGGCAGCGCGTTTATCATCGGTAAAGGCACGTTCAGCTTTACCGTTGGCTTCGGTATCATGCTTTACCTGCTGTTCTTCCTGCTGAAGGATGGTTCCTATCTGGTGCATCTGATTCTGGAAGCGCTACCGCTGTCCACCTACGTTAAACATCATCTGTTTATGAAGTTTGCCGCCGTATCGCGTGCAACCGTCAAAGGTACGGTGGTCGTTGGCGTGGTACAGGGGATTCTGGGCGGTCTGGCCTTCTGGTTTACCGGCATTGACGGCAGTCTGCTGTGGGGTGCATTGATGGGCTTCCTGTCACTGGTTCCTGCCGTTGGTTCCGCCATCATCTGGGTGCCGGCCACGATCTTCTTCTTTGCCACCGGTGCACTGTGGAAAGGCTTGTTCCTCGTCGGCTTCTTTGTGGTGATTGTCGGTCTGGTGGATAACATCCTGCGCCCGTTGCTGGTGGGCAAAGACACCAAAATGCCCGACTACATGATTTTGATTACGACGCTGGGCGGCATGGAAATCTATGGGATCAATGGCTTTGTGATTGGTCCGGTGATTGCCGCCCTGTTTATTGCCTGCTGGAATTTGCTGTCCGGACGCGATAACCGTGAAAACATCGAAGAGATCGATGAAGAGTTTATCGAAGAAGGGAAAAAACAGTCTGATACCGCACAACAGGACGCGGCAGATGCAGAAACCGCGAAGGCTGAGTCATCAAGTGCTAAAACGGAAGCCGCAAAGGCCAGGTCATCAGAGCCGAAAACGCTGCCGGCCCAGCCAGAATAAAAACAGGTCATAAAAAAACCCACCAACGGTGGGTTTTTTCATAGTAAAGCGGCTTAGTTAGTCGCTTTATTTTTCAGGTCTTCAGCACCCTGCTTGGTTTTATCCCAGCCTTTCTCGGTGCCTTCTTTCGTTTTGTGCCAGCCTTTCTGGGTGCTTTCAGAGATTTTGCTGGAGGTCGAGTTACTCTTACCTTCCGCAGCGTGCTCAGACTTCAGCTTCAGCTCTTCGCCTTTGTGCTCGGTCTGATGCAGTTTTTCTTTCGCGGTATCTGCGCCTTTATGCGCTTCAGCGACAGTTTCATCCGTTGTGGTAGCAGCGAAAACTGGCGAGGCCAGTAAAACAGCAGACAGTGCAATAATTGCTTTCTTCATCGTAATTCCCTCTTGTGTGAAATTTGTCGTCTTACGTGATTATCCTGGCACAGGAGACCAAAGAACGATTTAAGAATAGACCTGAAATGAAATATGGCTAACCTGACTGGTTAAAAGTCCACCAGCCAGATAATCTTTTTCTACCACAAGTCCAGTTGCGGGCTGTCCGGCAAACACGATGTTGTGTTTGCCCTGGTTTTGCGCGCACGCGGTGCCGGAGCAGGTTGCGTCATGGCCCTGTGTATCCAGTGCATGATCACCGCCACCACGTAAGCCTGTTGTTTATCGTCCAGCGCCTGATGCTGGGCAATACCGTGCCATTTCGCCAGACAGCCACGGCAGCAGGTCGCCGTGGCATGCTGAGCGATAAAAACCGGATGCCCGCGCATCGGCGTTTGCTTGCCGTCGTTCTGGGGAGCCATGGCAGAGAGCCGTTGCTGAACAAACGCAGCCGCATGCGCCGCCACATCGGCTTCGCCCTTTGTCAGGCAGTAATCATATTCATTCCGCCCCAGACGGAAGCGCTGACGGAAAGGGGATTGGGCTAATCGCTGAAAAAGCGCGTCGAAAGTCTTCATCGCAGAGTCATCGACCGGATCAGCTTTTTCTGCCTGACAGATAGCGAACGCCCCGATCACCAAACGTCTCGCGGTGCGGCTGCCCTGCCTGCAGATGAAAGACATCGCCTTCCCGATAGGTGGCAGCCTGATTTTCTGTGTACAGGGTGATATCACCACTCAGGATCAGTGCCATTGCCTCAAACGGATGCTCATGGTGATCCAGTTCGCTGTTTGCCCCCCGCTCTACCATCACCGGCTCTGCAAAGCCTTTTTCTGCCAACAGGCTTCTAAATTGTTGTTCTGTCATCGTTGCTCCCATGAGTCGTGCCGTTTCTGGCAGTGTAGACAACCTCGACCCAGTTTGTCAGGTTCCCCGGCCGTCCTGCACTTACGTAAAGTAACGCAAGCAAGGTTGTAACGAATAATCCCGCATGTTTACTTTCTGGTTACTTCATCATTATTACTTCATCAAAAAATGGACGAAGCATGTCGCAAAGGGTAAAGACAGCGTTACTTTTGATCAACCAACGCTCACGTAAAGGTCGTATTGATGCCACTCGCGCCACGCAGTTGCTGCAGCAATCCGGTTTTACCCTGCTGCAACCCGATCCTGACGACAGCCGCAGCTACACCGAGCTTATCATCGCGTATGCCCATCGTGTTGAGCTGGTGATCGTCGGCGGGGGCGACGGCACATTAAATGCCGCAGCTTCAGGCCTGTTGCAAACCGGTTTAACTCTGGGCATTTTACCCCTGGGCACCGCCAACGATTTTGCCCGTACGCTCGGGATTCCGCCTCAACTGGAGCAGGCTGTCAGCATCATTAGCCAGGGACATACCCGTTTTGTTGACCTGGGCGAGGTAAACGATCACCTGTTCCTGAACGTATCCAGCATTGGTTTCTCGGCGGAGCTGGCGCGCAATCTCACCGCCCAGGCCAAAAAGCGTTGGGGCGTTCTGGGCTATGCCTTTGCCGCACTGCGTATTCTGCGGCAAAGCCGGCCCTTTAGGGCGACCTTACATCATGAGGGAGAGGCTATCGCGATCAAAACCGTGCAGGTTTCTGTTGGCAACGGCCGTTTCTATGGCGGCGGTATGACCGTTGAGCAAAGCGCGGCACCGGATGACGGGCTACTGGATGTTTACAGCCTTGAACTGAAAAGAAGCTGGCATTTGCTGGCGCTGTTCCCCGCTCTGCGTCGCGGGACACATGGCCGCTGGCGTAACGTTCGCGCCTTTAGCACCACGGCACTGACGCTGCATACACGTCGTCCGCACTCTATTAATGCCGATGGCGAGATTATTGGGCAAACGCCCGCCCACTTTCGCCTTATCAATAATGCGCTTAAGGTGCTGGCTCCCGAACACCGGCATCCTTAACGGACCACATCAGCAGGCTGAGGCTTGAGCATGGCGGACAGCGCCAGGCTCATCAGCCCCAGACCGATCAGCACCAGAAAATAGTAGTTCAGCGCATGCCAGAGCCAGATGCCCGCCACGCCGCCCGCCAGAAAAGCAAGAATGGTATAGGTATGCAGACGCAGGCGCTCCAGATAGAGCGGCGCATCTTTGGGGGATTCTTTGCGACGTAGCACATCGAACAGCATGGCGAGTTCGATACCGATATCTGTGGAGGTGCCGGATACGTGCGTAGTCCTGACGCGCGCATTGGAGATGCGCGTGACGACCGCATTTTGAAGCCCCATTAAAAAACTCAGGCTCAGGATAAGCAGGACGCCTGACGCGGCAATGGGGAAGCGGGCTTCAATCACGCCCAGCGCCACCAGCGCAATGCCCTCTATCAGGATATTCACCGCGTAAATCGTGCGAATTTTGCGTCTGCGCCCGGCATTGATAATCATTGTGGAAAAGAGCGCCCCCACAATGAACATACAAAGGATAAACAGGAAAAAGAGGCCGCTGTGGAGGTTTGCCTTCGCCAGAAAATCGGACAGCGAAGAGACATTGCCGGTCATATTGGCGGAAAAGAATCCCACAATTTCAAATGCTGCGGTGTTTAACGCGCCCGCCACGGCGGCAAGGGTGCAGGCGAGACGGCTGTCAGCGATATACGTCCGTTCGGTTTCCGTGCTGATTAGCATAATGCCCACTCTGCAAGACAATCCACTTTGGTTCGCCGATTTTACGCCAGTCGCCGGTGGTCGGGAAGAAACGGCAGGACAATTTTTTTAGGCGGTCTGGGTGAGGCGAGCGAGAGCTAAGGGCGACTATGTCATCACCACTGCCAGCCTGCCTTGTTTTACGGGCACCCGCTCTGGCTGGTGCGCGTAAATACGCCGTGGATAACGGCATGTTGCTGCTCCACCTGGGCGCGTGCGCCAATCAAGACATCTTTTAACGCAATGACCAGCGGCAAGGCGTCACTGTAGCCCAGCAAGGTGATTTTTCCGTTACCCGCACGAATATGCTCAAACGTGATGTCCTGATAGGTTGGTATGAGTGAACCACTAACATGGGGATCGTAATGCGTATCCATGACTATCGGGTTTTCAACGTTATCCATGCAGACGTTTTGATAATGAACGGCACTTACTCGTCCGCCGCGTGAGCGATCGCTTTTAATCCGCAGACCATTGGTTGTGCCGGTTAGCGTCAGTCCATCCACCCGCACTTCACTGACGCCACGGTTGATCTCGCTGCCAATTGACATGCCGTGCCCGGCACCGAAATGGTTGTTCAGTACCGAAATATGCGCAGCAGGCGCATTGCCTGCCTTAATCGCCACGTTGTCGTCGCCCGTGCTGATATCGCTGTTAATCAGGGAAACATCCGTCGCCCCCATGGGATCTACGCCATCGGTATTGCGCGCCGTGGCGGGCGTAGCGATCGTAATGCCCCACAAAGTAACGCCCTGACTGTTATTGATCACCACGTGAAAGTTAGGCGCATTCTTCAAGGTGATTTGATAAAGCGTGATATCGCTGCTGTTATCGATTTGAATCAGGCGAGGCGCATTTTGTTTATCTTCACTGTTTTTGGCGCTGGCTGCCAGTTGCCACCAGGTCTGAGGTTGCCCCGTCATCAGGTTGCCGCCCTGACCATCAATGACACCCTGGCCGTAAATACCGCTGTCTCTGGCATGCTTCAGGGTAATAAAGGGCACGCATCCATTCCCCTGACGATCCAGTGCGCCACAGGTTTGGTGCCCGTTATCGTATAAATGTGGATCGGCAATCGCTTTTAGCACCGCGCCTTTGCCTATCGCCAGACTCACGCCCGAGGGCACCTGCAGCGGTCCACTAAAGAACACACTGGCCTGGCTGGAAGGCTGTAACATCACCATGTTACCTTTTGGGCAGGTATCCAGCGCCTGCTGAATCACCTGTGCCACATTGACATCAGAGCCAGCACTTAGCCGCTGGCAGACGGGCGGCAGGCGCGGCTGAGTCACCACGCGCCGGTCTCCTGACTGTGCCTGGCTGGCCGCACTTATCAGTAATAAAATGCCGACGAGCGGCCGAATACGTCTTATCCAGTAAGCAGCAGTGAGCAGGATCATAATAGCGAGTGAGTGAACAGACAGGCAGTAACAGTACTCAGGGCGATCCACCTGGGTAAAGCACTTTAGCGTCAAGCGCTTGAGAAGTGGTCAAAATGTTAAATTCATTCGCCCAGGCGGGCTGAGTCAGAACAGCCATAAGATAATGACAGGAGGCGTTGCGTTAGTGTGGAAAGCTATGACGATATCTATCAGCACCTTAAAAATGGAGGCTATGAAGCCTGGACAGGAAGCGGCTTCACGCGGGCTTGGCAGCAGCTAAACGAGGTGCTTCATCAGCTTGAAGAAACGCCATACCTTCCCGGCAGTGGAACCGTTCTTGAGCTTGGCTGTGGTAATGGCGCCATGGCCTCCCACTATTTTGCCAGCAGATCGTTTGTCGTTTACGGGGTCGATATCTCAGACGTCGCCATCCGCTGGGCCCGAGAACGTTTCAGTCAAGCGGGTCTGGTCGGTCATTTTGACCGGGGCGATGTATGTGATCTTTCCCGGTATCAAGATGCTCAGTTTGATGTGATATTTGATGGCAGCTGCTTTCATTGCCTGACGGGAACACAGCGTAGTGATTGCCTTAAAGCCGTGCGCCGTATATTAACCCGTGATGGGACTTTAATTATCAGCAGCATGTGTGGTTTGCCCAAACACCTGGGTGATCATATCTGTTATGACCGCATCCAGCATCTGTTACTGAAAGACGGCACGCCCTGGCGCACCTTGAAACCGCTGGAAGCGTTGACCGCGGAAATAGCAGCCGCTGGTTTTAACGTTAGCTGTTTCTCAGTTAATCAGAATACGTGGTGGGATCACGCAACGCTTGTTTGCCGCAAGACATCGTAATGACGGTAGCCAGTAGAAGAAGGTTTGCGTTATTTATCCATACGGGAATATTTATCGTTTTTATGCAAAGCGGCTAATCGATTACTGTTGGTAAAAACGCCAATACATCGTCGGCCTCAACATTAATCCTTTCATCCAGACTTCGGCTACCGGCTTGTAACCACGCATCAACCAGGTGCCAGCCCAGACTGTATCCCAGCCATTGGGGATGATCGCCCTGCCCGAAAAACCATTCAGCATGATTGTATGACTGTGACCTGAGAAGTTCATCAGAGAGCGGCAGATTTTTTAATCTTTCCTTGCCAACGGCGCACTCCCATATTCCTGGCGGCGATCCAAAAGTCATGCTGGCAAAGTGCCCGGCAAGCCCCTCGCTAACCAGCGCTTCACCCAGACTAAAACCATATCCCGTGCCCGCCATACGCAGGCAATGGTGCGCCTCATGCGCGAACTGCCGAGCCAGGTCATAACGCGCCAGGCTGCTCTGCAAATTTGGGCTGTCAGTATCAAGATAGAATGACATCAGATGCGGTCCCCAGGCTCTGCCTGAAAAGCCCATTTCCTTAATTACCTCGAACGTCGTTCTTTGCACCAAAACGTCGATATCGGGCAGCGTAAGCTGGGTAGCTATGCGTGATATCGCAAGATCGATATTCGCTTCTATCCCTTCGCGACAGGAAGCAAGGCTTCCCGATGCATTCAACCAGTGCAACGTCACCATTAAAATCCTCCCTGCAGCGTGACTCGCGTACCTGTGGCACTGCGCCAGCAAAGAACAAGCACCCACCGTTTCGTTATGGCTGGCATGAATTAATTGCATAAAAAAAGAGGCCTGTAAAACAGGCCTCTTTTGTGCAGCAACCGTTAAATCAGACCTCACGCAACGGGCTGGTCTGAGATAAAAACGCGCTCAGCTTAGTTGGCCGTGCGGTCTTTTTTGATCTTATCTGCATACTCAATGACTTCTTCACCGGTCTTGCCAGCCAGCGCGCCTTTGATCTTTTTATCAATCAGGGCACGTCCGCCTTCGTCACCGCTGCCCGCCTGCATCAGCTCTTTCATGCTGACCTGGCTAAAGGCGACAACCTGAATCGCATCGTTAAACGCGGCGCGTTTATCTTCCGCGAGTGAGTCTCGAACTTTTTGAAGCGATGTCTTAAAAGCCTCTTCTGAAGAACCATCGATCTTAGGCTCTCCACATCCAGTGAGGGCGAATGCTAATAAAATGACTGCGATTGCCTTTTTCATATCATCTTTATCCTAAGAAAATTCTTATTAATGATAAGTTTTAGTGATGTTTTTTGAAAGAACTTTTAAGGTTGGATACTAAACGACTCAGTGCTCAAATTGTGGACAGTAGAAATCTGCGAGGAACTCGTTCGTTAAGTGGGGCATTCGTACATAACTTATTAATGCCCTGTTGAGTAAGAAAGCGTCATAAAGTTTCATGCAGACCCTCTATTAATCTTTTGGTTCTAATGTCATTAAGCCACGTCAAGCGCGTGCAGATTGTCAATACTCCAGCCGTGGGGCAGAAATTGGTATCTGTGTTGGTAAGATGATCCAACTTCAAGTGTCATGTTTATGTATGGAAAACCGCGGGTTTTGAGCATTCGTTTCACTCCACCCGCATGCGCAAATATCATCATGTGGCTTTGTCGGCCGCTCTACCACTCTTCCGACAGATGTTTCATGCGAGTGGCTTGCAGGTAGACTTTAAGGATTGCGTTATAGCCGGGTCCCGCGGGCACACACGCCATCCGGTCAAGGATACGAAACGACCATTATCCCGCTGCCAGCGAAGGCCCCCGTTTTCGCTGGTGTACCACGCAGCGTTGCGCGTAGAGTGACTGTGTTATCCCCTGTTACTGCATTATTCAGGGTTTCCCCTGCTTCGATTCCGTCTGTCATTATGTTGGCGGTCATGCCGTTGTCTAATGAAATATTGGGCCCGCCAAGCACATTCAGTTTGTATTTCGTAGAGGTGGTGCATTGTACGTGAACAGGTTTTTCCAGTGTTGCTCCATTCGCTTCGCCTGCACTCAGAGCCCCATAGTTGAAATCAATGGTTTCAGTGATCAAGTCGCACCGCCCGGTCGTCGGTGGCGCTTTTGCGCAGGTCTCATAGGTGTCCAATCCCCATGTGCTCTGATACATCGAGCGAAACAATGTGGCCCGGGGCGCGGTCCACACTCTGTTAGTCACGCACAGCACTCCGCCGTCAGCAGTCCTTGTCCACGGCTTGGTTCCATTTTGGTTATCCAAAGTCACGTTTGTCCAGTTTTGCATGAACTCGATAAAGGGTTGGTCTCGACTGATAGCATGGTAGTCCCGCCATCCAGACATCGCCATAGCGTACTTGTCGTTAGAGTTAAAGAGCGTTTCCCCCGTGATCAACTGTGCCGTCACGGGTAATCCCGTTAGTATCTCCAGTGCTTTCTCAACAGTGGTGTCGTTCGCGATCCGGTCGTCGTGCACGTAGGCTGTAGCTACCTGGAAGCGATAAACGTGCTGCTTGCTTATTAGGTTGGTGTGGTCAAATATCACTGAGGTGACAATAGGAAATGGATACGTTATGGCCATAACTCTGGTCGTAGTGATGATAAGCAGCACGGCTGCCATTAGGGTTTTGTTTTTCACTTCCTACTCCTGTTTTGACGACGTTTACATCGCGGTTCCCTTTCGTCGGTCGTCCAGCAACGTTCACCGGCGCGGTCAGGGTACAATGCGTCATCTGTTGGGGACGGGGGACAATCCCCTTTCACCTACTTCATCAGATTTAGGCAGTAACCTATCTATTTGGCTGCCTTCAGCAAACTGCCGGCCCAGATTGTCCACCGCGCCCGGTATGCACAGGCGAGAGTTGATATACCCGCCTTCTGCCTGGTGCCTGATTAAGGGGAGCAGTGTTTTGGCACGATACCGCAGCTACCAGATATCGGCATTGACGGGCGCCTGTCTGCGCTGATTGCATAGCCAGCGCCATGCCTCCTGCCAGAGGGCGGCCATCATTCATAGGCTACCCGCAGAGTGGCATGAGCCGTAAATGCCCCTTCATTGAGCGTCTCACCTTCTTTCTGAACCAGAACCGCTTCAAGAGCAGGCAATGTCGTTCCGTTTACCTTGACGGGCGAATCCAGCTCGAACGGTTTTCCATTGGCATACAGTTTCACCCCTAGTGCCTCACGTTCTGACGTGACGACCGTGGCATTATCGGTATCGAAGCTGGCTGGATTACCGCTGACAGATATCATGAGTTGCCATGCCGAATGGCTGCTGTCCTGTTCACAATGCAAACTTATCGGTATAGGCTGGCGGTAAACGCCAGAAGCCACTTTTTTTACGCCAACTTTGTCACCAAAATTAACCTTAATCGTGCCTTCAGCACTCAGATTACAAGGTGGCGGTTCAATTAGTGTCCCTCTGAATTCAAGATTTTCAGCATCCGAGGCAAAACCGTTTCCCGTAGCAATGCATGAAGAAAGTAAAAAAATTTTCACTATTTCCTTAACGCCGCATTTTTTTGCGTTGTATTGTTCAGCGAGAAGTTGACTGCTGCATTTTTCTTTTAACGTTACCACCGAGAAAATCCTGTTTATATTTACTGATAATCAATAACCAGAGAAGCCGTCACATGAAACTCTCCTCCAGTAAGTTTGACGTCATCCTGCTTCTGTGGAACAGCGTAAAAAGTGGGGATAGTCGGAGCGTTAAAATTTATCCATTCCCCTGGAGAATAGCGGACATTGTCATGATAAATTGCAATACCTAGCCCAGCTTTTGGTGTGGCTAATACCTCCCCATTAAAGCCCGTGACAGAGGTATTACCGCTAATTCTTATCCTTTGTTTAGAACTGATGGCTGAAGAACAATCAAGCGTAAACTCTATTTTTTTTCGATATTGGTCGCCATCAATATGCGTCGTCATTAACTCATCACCAAAATCAACCACTACGCTGCTACCGTCATTAATGACGCAAGGTGGTGACTCCAGTAACACGCCTGAAAAAATAACCGATGTGGGTGATGCGTGAGTCGGTACGATAAAAAGGATCAGTAGAGGGAAAAAGATAAAAAAATCAAAAAACCATGATGAATACGTTGTTTTCATTTTTCCAAGTCTCTGATTCTATTTCATATCGACAACAATAGTTGCTGCACTTAAAAAAAGACCTGATTTAATTTTTACGCCCTCTTTTTTTATAGGGACTGCATAAAAATCAAGACCTCCCCCCATCCCCATGGCTGTACCATCAGACAGGGTCACATAGTTAACTTCCTCTCCAAAGCTTAATTCTTTCGTATCACGATAGAGTTTTAACATTAAACCATCATGATCCGTGCAGAGATATTTATCGCAACCTGTACCTACACCATTTGCTTTAAATGTTAAGGACTGAATCGTTCCTGGTGTTGCTTCTGAACAATCCAGGTTAATGGGAATAACTGTTTTTTTATAACTACTTCCGTCAATCTGATCAATAAAGACGTCATCACCAAAATTAACCTGTATTGTATTTCCATGATTAATAGTGCACAAATTTCCTTCAACGATCGTCCCTGAAATGTTTAAGGTCGTCGTATCTCCTTCATTCACGGCACTAACCGGCAAACTGCTGGTTATAAAAAACAAAAGTAAAAAATGAGTCAACAATTTCTTCATATAACACCTCACTCAAAAGATTTTTTTTTCGGTTCAGCACTTTGTGAGGTGGCTTTATCATCAGGAACGGATACCTTACACACTTTACAAGCAGAGCCGCTGCAGGTAAACGACAACACACGTTGACTACCATAGTCATTCACAAACATCAGTACAGGCGCCGAACCCAGTTTAGCCGCCGAAACGGGTAGCTTAATGTTTTCCTTCGGCGAAACCATAACAGGCTCAAACCCCGCAATACCTTTTGCATCTGGTGATGTTCGTCCCTCGACAAAGGTAAAGTGATAGGGCGTTGGATTAGTCAGGATATAACTATCCCCCTGTCTGTTGAGCGTCAGCGTTTCTGTTCCTTTAACCACATCCGCCATACGATCAACCTTAATGGCTTTTGGCCGATAAAACACTTTCATTCTGGTTTGCATAGCAAGTATTAACGTATTCGCCTTATCTGACTTTGGCGGAATTTCACGCAAATTAAAATAGAATACGCTTTCCCGATCTTTTGGCAGCGTCTTGATATCCGGTAACCCCTGAATTCTGACCAGCGTTTTCGCGCCGGCTTCGACCCTCTGAACCGGCGGAAGCACCATCATCAAACCAGTAATTTTTTTCTCATTACTGTCTTCAATCCATCCCTGCGCCAGGTAGGGATCTTTTGTATTTCTGTTGGTCACGTTGACGCTGATTGATTTTTCATCTTCATTAAAAATCAAGCGTGAACGATCTACCGTCAAGGCTGCCTGAGCAGTATGTAAACAGCCTGACATAGCAGAGAGTACTATAGTGATTAACAATGCATTTTTCATACTTGCCCCTAACTTATAATCCAGATTTTTAACTTTAAACTCCCTGCTAAAATGTATCCGCTGCTGCGTCTGAAGCTTCCCCAGTCAATTTAGAGAATTTGTCATAAAGTTAAGACAGGCGTTATTTTACCGACAAAGCAGGCAATATTTTTATACCCAAGCTAAAGAGAAACTCTACGACAACAAATCTTTTAATTAGCATCTGCGTAGTGAAATCCGCTCATTTAAAACAGATGAAAAAGCGTTATCAGATGATCATGTCGTTTCGGTGGCTTCCGCACAAAAATATCTTGTCGAATAAAAGATGTTAACCACCTGATTATCAATGTTTTTATGTTATGGCATCATGGAACACCTGATTTTTTAGGCGTGCTGAGCCATTAGCTAAACAACTCTCGTCAGAATTACCCGCTCTGGCCACAGATATCCCTGCCCCAGGGTCGCGCCACTGGCACGTGCATAGCGCAAATCGCTCTCTGTCTCAATTCCCTCGACCAGGATGCGCTTCGTAAACTGTTTCGCTTCATCAACCAATGGCTTCATTGATAAAGCCTTTCTTTTCAACCTGCGTATTTCCCGGTAGTCTGTTTTAATACCGTCGAACGTTATTGCTGGGTTATCGAGCCACCGGCCCATTCCGGCCGTGTAGTCATCCAGCCAGATGTCATAGCCGTGGCTTTTACACCTGTTCATGGCTTTTATGACACTACGTTTTTGAAGGGAATTTACTTTTTCCAGTAAAAAGGCATCCTGAACTTCAATATTTATCTTTTTCTCGCCCGTTGCCTCTCTCTGCACGAAAAAATCCAACTCACACTTGTTTAAGAAAATCCTTAATGGCAAATTAACAAAGAGCGTTTCATTTATCCCGACTCCATGAATAATTTCCAGCTGCCTCATTAACAAAGTGACATAGTCCGTCTCTGGCAACGCGTTAAAGAAACGTTCGACATTGTCATCGGATGTTATTTTTGACAGCACCTCGTACCCTGTCACCGTATTATCTTTCAGCCGTACGATAGGTTGCAATCGAATGCCGTTTATCTTTCTTAACATTAGAGCATACTTTAAGTTTAGTGAATGCTAGGGATATTCAAGTAAAAAATTAACCGTTGAATAAAAATCACCAGGGATAACGTCATCATCTGATGTGTGTATAATACTGGCCTGCCACTGAAGCTCTGTATCACCCTTATTCAATTCTTGTTTTTCTTGCTGCTTGCCCGGTTTAACAATGTCCCCTTCACCATCCACAATTTTAAGGGCAATGTCTTTAGACAGTCCATTAACGGCGAAATAATCAGCATTTTCACTATTTTTATTGCCGTTGAACGTCACCATAACCTGCGAACCTAACTCCAGATCGCATTCGCGAAGCCAAACAGAAAATCGCTTTGGTGCTGATTCCGCATGGTCAATAAAGGTTTTTGCCGCGATCGCACCAAACTCTATCGTCATATCTTCTGAATCTGAGTCAATCTGACAAGGTTCAGCAATTAATGTACCGCTGAATTCAACATCGGTATCGGCTCTCACGGATAAGCACAAAAAAGGCAACATTAATAAGCCTATTACAACTGAAATGATTACCTGCGCGCGCGTTGAATATGGAATTGCATGTTTCATCAGTCATACTCCATACCAACCCGGATAACAGCAGTCCATTCACCGGCGGAAACGGGTTGGTCATTGCGACGCAGTTGTGCCTTGAAGATCAAATCGTTACGTCCCTGCCCCAAAGCAATCGGATGCTCCGATACCGAGGGCATAAGTTGTTCACCATTGGCGTCTTCAATGCGCAACGAATAACCTGATGTGGTGCCTTTGAGACGAAAAAAGCGTGGATCAGAGGGTTCTTCGTCCCCCATGATTGTCATACTGGCGACGCTTTGATCCGCGAGCCATAGATTACGGCGCATATCCTGTTTATCATTCAACTGATGTACACCTCCCGGGCAGTCATCCATGACGATATGTATCGCTACCGGAACGGTAACATCATCCGTTTTTTCTAATTCTTTTTGCGATATCGCGCCTAAATCCAGCTCCTGCTCAAGTGAGTCATCAGACAAAACGCACGGTGAACTTACCAGCATGCCATTTGCCACGATAGCGCCATTTAAACCATCTACATCCCAGTTATTGCTCTCTTTACCGGTAGTACCTGAAGCAATGGCGTTGACAGACATAATCGTGGCAAATAACAGCACGATATGACTAAAGACGTTCATACATCCATCCTGAGTTTAAGCCTGTTTTGCTTTGGCCTGACAGATATCCCCGTGACAGCTATAAGGCACCACAGGCTTGCCGCCAAAATCATTAATCGTAATCACATGCGGCTCAGAGAAAATGGCCGAGCGCACCATTTCACTGGATTTGGGAGCAATCATGACGGGTTTAAAATCTTTTGCCACCGCCTGACCCGGTTTACCTGTGATACCAAGCACCGTCATGTAATAAGGTGATGGATTAACGATTTTATATCCGCCACTCATTTTGTGCAGTACAAGCTGGTCATCGTGCTGACTAAAACGTTCAGCCACGATGGCTGCCGGGCGGTAAAAAAGTTTAATTTTAGTTTGCAGCGCCAGCTGTAACACATTCGGATGGTCGCTTTTTGGCGGCACTTCTCTTACGCTAAAATAAAATAAGCTTTCACGGTCTTTTGGCAGATTGTTTACCGTAGGCAACGACGTGATACGAATAACACTTTTTTGTGAAGGCTCCAGCCTTTGCATCGGCGGCGTAACCATCAAATAATCTGTGAGTTTTTTTCCCTGCGCATCTTCAAGCCATGCCTGCGCGAGATAAGGTTTCTTCGTACTGTCATTAGTAATATTGACTATCAGATTTTTTTCAGTACCGTTGAATACCGCCCGTATCCGGTCCAGTGAAACGGCAGAAATAGCCTGATGACAAAAACTAAAACATATCGCCCCTGTTACCAGCAGCGTTGATATAAATCGCTTATTAATGTTCATGAATTTCTTATCCAAATAATACTCGTTAGCAAAGTTCATTGTCGAAAATATAAATCACTCACACGGCAGTAATAACTGACTGGTGGGAATCACATGCGGTAATGTCGTTGTACACTGCATACTCCCGCTCCATTGCAGAGTGAGTTTTTCGTCCGGATTAACACCCGTAATCCAGGCTAGTCCACCATCGCTCACCATGCCTACTTCACGTTTTTTCGCATTTAATATTGAGACGCCGAAGGGCGGGTGATCGCCGTTCGCCATGCGCAGAATGGCCACCACTTTGGCGCCTTTGAGCACGTCAATGTGACGGAAGCCAATTGCGCCCTCGGTCAGTGCAGCTTCTACAACTGGTGAATCCCCCATTTCAACGTCGTCCGGCAGACGATTCACATCAACACTGACTGAAGAGCGATAATAGCTCGGCACGGAAGGCATCACCGCAATACCAAACATATTGGTATTGCCATCGTGCCCTATTGGTACATTCGCTACGCCATCCGTGCTGATCAACATACGCGTACCGCCACGGCTGCTGGCGCCATGAAGCGCCGCGCCTTCGAGCGTTGCCGTCATGCCCCCACTGATTGAAAGGCTGGCGGAGGTATAGCTTTTTTCCTGCCAGCTCACATTCGCCGTTACATCAGCATGATCGCCATTGTGGTTATACATGCCGCTGGCCTGAGTGGTGGTGTTGCTGCCGTCTTTGTTGCTACGCGTGCCTGCCGTCATACGGTAGCTGTCACCGTTTTCCAGCGACTGATACCAGCCCGCAGTCTGGCTAAATGCTTTACCACCATAGTTACCGTTATAGCTTGCTGTTCCTGAGCCTAAAGGCATGCCCAGACTAAGCCACAGCGCATCATCCTTTTTACCGTTGTAATCGCTGCGCGACGCAGAGAGTGATGCAGAAATATTGTGCCAGTCACCTACGTCGAAATAACGACTTAATGACAGGCTGTAGCGATCCGTTTCAGGTTTATTCCAGTAAGTCTGATGCGACCAGCTTAAATAAGCCGATAAACGAAGATCGGTAAAACTTTTACTGGCGGTAACGGTATAGAGCTCTTTACTGTTACCTCGGGTGCTGCCGTGATAACGACTATCGAGATATTCCGGCATGGTCATATAATTACGTTCGGCGAAACGATAACCCGCGAACGTAATATCACTGTTAATCGAATCGAACCTTTTAGAATAACTGATCCGGTACGAACGCCCATGCAATTCCCCTTCATTCGGTAAATTTGCCATAGACTGGGTAATATCTGCCGAGAGCGCACCGAACTGAAATAAATCACGGCCCAGACCCACTGCCACACTTTTATAATCTGGCGAGAATATGCCACCACCATATAAAGACCAGCTGTTACTAATGCCCCATGATGCCTCTACCGTACCGAAAAGCGGCCCTTCCACATTGTGGCTGTAATTTGAAGATCGGCCAGTAGTAAACTTATAACGAATCTGTCCAGGCCGGGTCAGATAAGGAATGGTTGCTGTGGTCACCTGAAAATGTTGAACGCTACCATCCTGCTCGGTAACGGTGACATCCAGATCGCCACTCACCGCACTGTTTAACTCCTGGATGCGGAACGGTCCCGCTGCCACAGTCGTCTCATAAATGACTCGCCCTTGTTGGCTAATGGTGACTTTGGCATTGGTACGCGCAATACCACTGACTTCCGGTGCATAGCCGCGCAGCTTAGGTGGAAGCTGGCTTTCATCGCTGACCAGTGAAGCTCCGGTATAGCGCCAGGAATCGAACAGGTCGGAGGATAAGTAATCTTCACCCAGCGTCAGTTTTGCCATGATTGAAGTCAGTGCCCGGTAAGCGTAAAACCGCCCCCAACTGAAACTTTTAGTTGCTGCGCCACTGCGCGCACCACTTTCACTGTAGTTACCCTGCCAGTCACCACGTAAACGCCATGCCCCCAGGTTCAGACCCGCCGTACCGCTGCCGCTGGCAGTCTGCGAGCGTGCCCCTTGCGCTGTTTTTGTGACCGAACCGTTCAGGCTGTAATCCAGCATCACGCCCGGGATACCATTCTCCCAGCGCGAAGGCGGGAGCCAGGTCGCATCCTGGTATTCCAGCCATGCCTGGGGAACCGAAACGTCCAGCGTCGATTGCGACAGGTCGCCTTTTAATACCACCCCGTCAAGGCCATCAAAATTTGCGCAGGTTCCTTCGTCATTAAAAATTATTTTGGCTAGCGCATCGGGACGTAACCCCAGCATCGCGACCTGTTCACGATTCAGACAGGCTCTGATACGTGTTTTTTCATCCCCATGAAAAGCTGCCTCTTTAAAGATGATGTCCTGATCGCCAATAGTGCTGCCATTTATTTTCAGTGTGAGCAAATATTTACCCGGCATAATATAACCGGCTTCGGAAAAATGAGATAAGTCAATATTATTACGATCTTCAGCATCCAGAATATCCATATTAAACTCAACGGAATAAGCCGGAAAAATGTAACCAGATAAAGCCAGAAGAATACACGCACCCAGCTTATTACGCGGTAATAACAGTGATTTACCCATTTATATAATCTTCTTAACTTACAGAGGTTGGTCAAAGCCTGAAATGGAATTACAAATAAACTTTTACTGGTAGGTAACCATAAAGCGTACGGTTCCCGACCATTTCCCCTCCTCAAAATCATCGCCTGTTGGAACCACGGCCAAACGATAACGCAGTTCCGTGCCGTCTTTATTTAGGGGTACTTCATCCATCATTTCGCCAGGATAGGCAATATGGCCAGCACTGTCAGATACCGTGAGGGCGAATCCTTGTGCTTCGCCTGAAATCGCAAATAATTCAGGATGATGCTCGACCTTATCACCATCAAAAGTAACCGAGACGCTTTTCCATTCACCGCCGCTGTCTCGTTTTAAATCGCAGTTAACCAGCCTTAACGAAAACGGTAATTCCGACGCCAGCCCATTGTTTATCAGGGCAGCTGAAGAGAATGGTGGAAAAGTGACCTCCTGCCAGACATCATCAGTATGGATACTGCAGGCTGACTCCTGAATTTGGCCGTTTACATGTACATGACCATGGCCATGATCGATCCATTTTGCAGCCTGAGCGGAAGTCCACATCATTGAAAACGTCATTAAAAACAATATGCGCAGATACATGCCAGTCTCCATCGGAACATCCCTGGCCAATGCCCAGGGATGTTTTATCAGCTCTGGCGTTAACTTATTCGTAAGCCAGCGTGAAGTCTGCGATAGAGGTGAATTCACCTGTAGTCACTTTGTCACCCAGACCCTGCAGGTATGCAGAGAAGCCCATGGTGTTGTCGCCTTCAATTAACTCACGTGCTGTGGTGGTACCACCCACTGGGATTTTGTTGCTTGATGCATCGGTAATCACCACGCCAGCACCTGAAGCGGTACCAGTAATACCAAACCAGGTGTTGTCACCTTCAACGGCAGGTGAACCACCGAAAGTTACTGTTACTGCTGGCGCAGTGGTAGTAACGACATCTTTGCCATCTGTACCTTCTGACGTGGTGCTGTTCGTGGTGCAGTGCTGCAGGTCAATCTGGAAATTGACAGGTTTTGAAACGCCACTGTCAGCAAGCTGAGAAGCGGCAATCTGGCCCAGAGAGACTTCCTGATCGGAGGTTTCAGGGCTGATAGAGCACGCTGCGTCAATGATTGAACCGGTAAAGGTAATACGGCCCTGGCCCTGGTTAGCGACGTCATCTGCTGCATAAACATTTGAAACAGCAACCATGCTTAAAGTCAGAGCCAGAACAGACGCGAGCTTATTCATTTTCATTACATTCAATCCCATGTATTTAACAATTTGCCAAAATTCAAAGCCAAAAACGGTGGAGTTTTCTTAAAGAAATTCATCCCGGAGGCGAAAAGTGCTTACTGGTTTGTAAGGTTCGATTCAGCCCAACCCCATAATTGGCGAGAAGAATTATCTGCAAAAAAATAAAAACTTAGAAGATAAAGCATAAATAATGTCAAAAACGACATCCTCAAGCCAAAAATCAGCATAAAAAAAGAATAAAAATCCAAAGGAAGAGTGAGCAAACAACATAATGAGGAATGATGCATCGTCAAATAGAATAAAACGACACACTGCTTTAGCAGCCGTACTTGTAGCATATCGCACACATATAATTAACAATTCGAATACACGCCGGACGATGATGACATCAAATACATTTTCAGTGATGCGCGAGAAGTTTTATAACTGCTATGCTGGTTTATTAGTTATCCGGGTTTCATAAAGCATTGATAGATATTATTGCTTCTGAAAAACTGTAGGTAAGTCAGCTAAGTATTATGAAGTTTCAGTCCTTAACAGCATTACGTATCAGAAGGCATAATATTTTATATTACTGCTAAAAATGGCATCGTATAAACACGATGCCATTTCTGGACTGTTACGTTATTTTCCCAAATCCCGCAGCTTCTCACCCGCCATCAAATTCTTCTCAATCCGCTCCAGGGTAACATTCTTGGTTTCCGGCACCAGGTAAACCGTGATAACAATAAACAGCAGGTTAAACCCGGTATACAGCCAGAAGGTGCCCGCCGCGCCGATACTGCCCAACAGCGACAGAAAGGTCGCGCCGATAATCATATTCGCTACCCAGTTCGTGGTGGTCGAGCAGGTGATACCAAAGTCACGGCATTTGAGCGGCTGAATTTCAGAACACAGAATCCAGACGACAGGCGCTGCGCTCATGGCATATCCGCCAATACACAGCATGGTCATACCAACGGAAACCCAGGATAACCCGCTGCTGATCTCACCCTGCCCCGCTTTCATCAGGCAATAACCCAGCACCAGGGTGGCAAACGCCATGACGGAAAAGCCGATTTTCAGAATGGGTTTTCTGCCTGCTCTGTCCACTGTAAAAACGGCAATAAAAGTGGCAAACATAAACGTCAGACCAACCACGACCGTGGCGATCATTTGCTCCTGGGTACTTTTAAAGCCCGCCATTTTAAAAATCTGCGGCGCGTAATACATGATGATGTTCATGCCGGTAAACTGCTGCATGCCCTGTAACAACATCCCCATGAATACCGCCCGTCTGACGTTGGGATTACGTTTGAATAATGCAAAGCCGCCCTGCTTCATGCGCAGGCTTTCACGTATGTCATTCAGCTCCTGGCGGGCCTTTCCTGAGGTATCCCGCAGCATCCGTAGCACTTCCTCTGCCTCCACATGCAGGCCTTTTGCCGCCAGCCAGCGCGGACTGTTAGGCAGGAAGATAACCATAATGAACAGGATAACCGCCGGTAAGGCCAGCACGCCCAGCATGGCGCGCCAGTTGCCACTGTAGCTGAACGCGGTATCGGACAGGAAAGCCAGCACAATGCCAAAGGTAATCATCAGCTGATAAAGGCTGATCATTTTTCCCCGCACGTTCTCCGTGGCCATCTCGGACAGATATAACGGTGCGGTATAAGACGCCACGCCCACCGCAACCCCCAGTAATACCCGAAAGCCCAGCAGCGCTTCCACACTGGTGGCAAAGGCAGAGCCCAGCGATCCCAGAATAAACAGCACGGCCCCGGCCATCAGACTGTATTTTCTGCCCAGGCTGTGTGACACCCAACCGTTGCAGATGGCACCAATAGCCGCCCCCAGCATCATGCTGCTCACCACCCATTCCTGCTCATGACTGCTTAAACGGAAGTGCTGAGTGATAAAGGGCAGTGCGCCCGAGATAACGCCGATATCCAGGCCAAAAAGCAATCCGGCCAGCGCCGCCGATATGGAGATAAACAGGTTCATACGCCGAACTTTTTGCTGGTGTTGGCTATTAATATTCAAAGTATTTACATGAGACATCATTAAGCTCCGCTTATACAGCATGCAATGTCCATACAGGATATAAAGCGGTGGCAAAGAAGGATGAGGGGAAATTCGTCCAGGATATGGACTATCCTACTGAGGCGAATATAAGTGTGACGGAGATCGCGCTAAGACGCGACCTGTGTTTTTTGCATTTTATTTCAATCAGTTAAAAAATTCACATCTGACCAGTTATAGGTCGTTGCGGCCAGTCTGATTGTGCCCTGCACCGAACCGTAACACTGATGCTGGTTGGCAATAAAAAACGCGCGCAGGCTGGCTGGTAAGGTCGCGGCCTGATAACGCAGCAAGGTGGTGTGCCAGAACGCCGGCGGGCTGGTTTTTCCCGCATGCCTTTCTTGTAGCGGTTCACGCCATTCTCCCGACATCAATGTCTCCCAAAACAGCGCCCTTTCTTTCACGGCGAGCTCATCGGGTACGCCCGCCAGCAATAACTGGTCAGGAAGCGCCACCAGCCGCAGCATATCGACCTGCAGGTGGCGATGCTTAACGCTTTGATTGAAGGCTTTTTCCAGGCTTAGCGTAGAAGGCATCGTTTCACGGCGCTGATACTGTGCAGGCGTGACGGGAAGAAAGGTCACATGGAAATTATCTGGATGCATGATATCCGCCCTGGAATCTCCTGCAGTCAGTGCGCCCAGCTCGTGGAGTAATGCGATTATTGCCGGATTCAGTGCAGGCCGGATGCCGCTGGTCAGTGCGTATAAATGTTCCGGGTAAAAAGATTTCGTTGCCGTACACGCCGAAGACGCATTCGCGCCCTGCCATTGGGTCAGCGTTTGGCGGGATCGTGCCGCGTAAATGCTTTCAAGATGATGACACAGTTCCAATACATTCTCCTGATAAGCGTGAAGTGAGGCGGCATCATGTTATCCCCTCATTGATGACAGCCTTAATACTCCCGCTGAATGTTACACGCTTTTTGCAATAACATGCGTTTGATTAGTCCAGGACATTATGGCTCCCGCCGGTTATGTAATACCCGGCATTTCCCGGCTGCCGACAGGCAGGATTGATGTGCTTCTTAAAGCCGAAACGTTTATTTTTAAACGATCGCCCAATGATATAGTGCTGACATCCTGAAATAAGCGGCGACTACCCGATGGAAAACAGGCTTTTTTCGGCAGCGCGTATTCGAATTTGCGCACCCAGAGCGGAAGATATCGACACCATGGCATTGTGGTATCAGGACGATGTCTATCTTCGTTGCGTAGACACAGAGCCTGCTTTTCCGCTTTCTGCAGAGAAACTGGCCAAAATCATGCTTCCCGCTGACAACGATTTTTATTTTCATATCCGAACAAAGGCCGATGACCGCCTGATTGGATTTGTCACATTGCACAGTATTGAATGGAATAATCAGCAGGCAAGCCTGGCAATGGGGATTGGACAGGCAAAAGATCGCGGACAGGGTTTTGGTGATGAAGGCCTGAAATTAATCATGCGCTATGCCTTTATGGAACTCAATTTGCATCGTCTGAGTCTGGAAGTCATTTCCTGTAATGCTCATGCGCTGAGTCTTTATGAAAGGAATGGGTTTGTTAAAGAAGGCGTGATCAGGCAGGCCGTTTATCGTGATAATAAGCGCTCCGATCGCGTGGCGATGGGTATTCTTCGCCCTGAATGGCTTGAAAATAATGGTCTGAACCCTATTAACTGAACATAGTCAGTTCAGCCACATCAAATAGCCGATGAGTCATCAGGCATTTTTTCTCCTGGCTTAAAACGGACAACGCGGTGCCGTCTGGTTAACCTTAACGCGCTGGCGGACAGCCTGGTCGCGTCTTAACTGATCCTTACATAACCCTTCTGCCGCACGCCATGGCGCATATTTTCTGTATCCTCCTCGCAGTGCCATTTTTCATACCGGATCATCGTCGTGCTAAGGCAATCTGACCCGCTATTCGGGTGAGGCTGAGCAGATTCAATGGTTGAACTAAGCGGCGCGCGAAATCAGGCTGATTTTCCCGTCCTTCCTTTGCCTGAGCCCTGATTCTGCTGCCGACATCCTCGAACGCTGTAATGCGGGATTCGCGATGCGGCCTGCGTTTGCCGTCTTCAACACAGACAGCCATCGCCGCATTGACTTCGCGGAAATACAAACCAGGCTTAAGAGGTCATTTTATTCTCCCTTTAATGCTCAAGAGGAAAGCCATGAAAAGCATATTCGCCGGTTTATTCATCATCTCCAGCCTGCTCGTCATGTCAGGTTGCCAGCAGGAAAGCGGTGCCATAAGTAATGATGGTCGTCCTCACGCGCCAAGCGGACAATCCGTTCCCGGCGGGCCATTAGGCAAAGGGCCGGTAGGCCAACCGCAGTCTTAACAAAATCCGGCCCTGAGCCGGTTTTTTTTTTCTCACCTTAATTTCAGCTTACCTTTTCTCTTCGTCCAACTTGCCACGCTCGGAGCCTGCTAGCCGCTGCGCTTAGTTTTCACGCCTATCCTTAGCCCGCGCAGTTCTGGAATAGTCGAGTAAACTTGATGATACCGGCGAGGAGAAAAACGTGCATGAATGCGTCGCCTTTCCTGCAGCATGCGCAAAACACAGCCTGCGACCGAACCCCATAACAATAACAAGGTGCGAACATCGATGAAAAAGATCGCGATAATCGGTGCCGGGCCAACCGGCATTTACACGTTTTATTCACTTCTGGGCCATAACGTGCCGCTTGCCATTTCCGTTTATGAACAAGGCGACGAGGCCGGCGTCGGCATGCCTTACAGCGATGAAGAGAACTCCCGGATGATGCTGGCAAACATCGCCAGTATCGAAATTCCCCCGGTGTTTATGACCTATATCGACTGGCTGCGCGCCCAGAGTGACAGCCATCTCAGGCGATATAATGTCGATCCCGGCGCTCTGCATATTCGCCAGTTTCTGCCGCGTATCCTGCTTGGCGAGTATTTCCGCGACCAGTTTCTGACACTGGTTTCCCGCGCCACAGAGCAAGGCTTTGAGGTAAAAATCCATGAGCGTTGTCAGGTCACCGATCTTGAGGCGACCGATGCAGGGGTAAAACTCTGGACGCAGGGCGAAGACTCACCTGAAACCTTTGATCAGGTGGTGATCGCGACAGGTCACGTCTGGCCGGACGACAGTGCGTCTACCCGCACCTATTTCCCCAGCCCCTGGTCTGGCCTGATGGAGGCCAGAATACCGGCCTGTGATGTCGGCATTATGGGCACCTCGCTGAGCGGCATTGATGCCGCCATGGCCGTGGCGATCCAGCATGGCGAGTTTGTGGAAGCCGATGATGAAGAGATCACCTTTACGCTGGATAAAGGCCATGAGGCGCTGAAGATCGTCCTGATGTCCCGCTCGGGCATTCTGCCGGAGGCCGACTTCTATTGCCCGATTCCCTATGAGCCGCTGAACGTGGTAACAGAGAGCGCTATCGACAACGCGATTGCTGCGGGCGCAGAGGGATTGCTTGATCGGGTGTTTGCGCTGATGGTGAAAGAGCTTGAAGAGGCGGCACCTGCGTGGAGTGAAGCGATTGCGTTGAAAACGCTTGATGTCGACCGTTTTCCGGAAGCCTGGTTTGCCAACCGACAGAAGCAGGACCCTTTCCACTGGGCCAGCACCAATCTGAATGAAGTTGAACGCAACAAACGCGACAGGCGAACCGTGCCGTGGCGCTATACCATTCTGCGGTTGCACGAAGTGGTTGAGGAAATCGTTCCCTTTCTTAACGAAAGTGACAGTAAACGCTTTTCAGGCGGCCTCGCCAAAGTGTTTATCGATAACTACGCGGCGATTCCTTCACAGTCGATCCGTCGGTTGCTGGCACTACGCGAAGCCGGCATTATCAGCATCCTTGCACTCGGTGAAGAGTATGAACTGCAAAGGCAGCAGACGAAAACGCGCATTGTTAGCGGGGAACAACAGCTCACGTTTGACGTGTTTATTGATGCGCGAGGACAGAAGGCGCTCAAAACTAAAGATCTGCCATTTGCCACACTGAAACAGCAGATCCAGCGCTGCGGCGATGAGATTCCTGACGTGGGTGATGATTATACCTTGCTGTCTCCCGCTTCCGCCCGGGGACGCATCGCCTTTGCCGCACTGCCCTATTTGATGCATGACCAGCCCTTTGTGCAGGGGCTGACAGTCTGTGCCGATATCGGGGCGGCCATTGCCAGTGCAATCGTTGAAACGCCCTCGCGCTCGCGGAAAAGGCTGGCGTATGTTGAACTTTGAGCACAGTGTTTGCGATACAGACAGTCATTTTGCCGTGCAATTTCTGGTTGACCGCTTCATGCCTTGTACTGCTTTTACATAAGCTTTCGGATACGGGCATATCGCTATAAAAAGATATGCCCGCTAACGAGAATTCAACTTAGCTGCGCCTAGCCCTTTAACGCGTATGTTTAGCCGCACGCTATCAGGTCTGATGTGTGAATCGGTCTGATACAACAAATAGTAAAACAATGCTCCTGGAGGCTGTCATCACCGTGACGGAATTCATAGTTTATATACTGAATAGCCAGCCCCGGCATTCGCCTAATGGCGAATATAATGTAGTGAGACGGGCCACCTTCCCTGTGTTGAGCTTAAGCCTTATTAGCAGCCCCAGCTTTTACCCTTCTCTTTACCTTATGCTCATGCATTTCTCTCGATTCTCTCAGATCAATTGATCGTTAAGCCTGGTGGTAAGTACGTAAGCATTGCTCATTCACGCTCTCGAACGGAAACAGTTAGAGTCACTCTTACTCCTCACTAAACCAGAGAGGCTTAACAGAAAAAATCATCCACATTATTTACGAAGATCATTATCAGAAAATTGAAAACCGTGTTGGCTTCATAAAACTTCACCTGATATTGAAACAAGGATATTTTGTATGAAAACCAAAATTAATGCCTTATTACTATTATCCCTATTTTCTTTTGGCAGCCAGGCTGCCTCATTTACAATTAATGCAAAAGATCACTGTATCTACCCGCCATTAAGTAACGTCAGGGTGCAATCAGGTACCGCATTACAGTTTCAGTTGCAACCGGGCACCTATACTATGTCCTTGCTCTCAAATAACATGAGTTGTGCAAATGGTTCATTAAGCGATGGCTGCCAAATAAGCTCCGTCTATTTACAAGGCGGTTTAGGTAATGCTCGCTGGGGCACCACCGTTGGTAGCGCGCCCATCACCGTCAACGTGCCTACTACCGCAACCTTTATGGCGTTTGTGACAGACGATAACTGCGTTGACAATACAGGTAGTGCAACAATACAAGCAGATAAAGTTTCAAATTAATATATTCCGCGAGCTGTCTTATTGAGGCGACTCGCGGATTTTTTTAAACTTAAGCCTTTTAAATAATCTCTAAAAAAATCATTTTATATAATTTTCACGCCGATTTAATCAGTGCTGTGCCGCAATGTTAGCCTCTTAGCAGCTAAAAGAAATTTTGATTATTCCAGCCTCAACAACGGCCTGTAACCCAACATATCCCGGAACGTACAAAACTCAGGCGCGCCCAGCTTAATAACCGGGGAAACCCGCATCAGTTTTTCCAGATACGTTGCTCTTAACATCTGCAGCAGGCAGAGCTCCTCATCGACCGGTTTGTGGATGAGGTAGGACACGCTAATATGAAACTCGTAGACATGGTGATTGCTTCGTCTGCAGTGTAGTGTGCTGCTGAGCGCGTCGCGGAGTGAACGTATTTTGCTATTTTCCGCCGGGTCCAACGGCGCCAGCGACAGGGAAACACCTTGCTTTAACCCAATTCCGCCAATGCGCATCTGCAAAGGTAAAGAAGATGTTAGCCTGAAATCTGCCAGTTTTGCGGCAAACAGCCGATCGCACTCATCCATCGAAACATCAAGATTCAGATCTTGTGGCCAGGCCGGATGATACCGTGCCCGATCGTTGGCACCATTAAACACCGTCATGTGATAGCTCGACGGCGGCAGAAACGCATAACAGCGACCCAATCCTGCGGCTTTCATCGCGTCCACCATTTCGCCAGTTACACCAACCATCTCACTGTCCTGGGCCAGATGACAAATCAGCGTGTTTCCTCTGAAAGGCAGTACCTCACCGTTAGCGTTAAACTTTTCACCGATGGCATTCTCTTTCCACCCTTCCTGCTCCAGCACTTCTGACATGATTTAGGCTCCCGCGCCTGATCGTGAACGCTTATCTGTGGCGTTTTAATGTCTGGACTGGCATGGCCACAGGCGATGTTATGACGTGAGGCCACAACGCTCTTTATGGCTCCCCATCTTCAGGATACCGCGCGATCATGACCGTTATCAGACAGCAGTGCCGGTGGAACAGGAGCGGGTAAGCAAGGCGTGGTTTTAAACGCACGGGTTCAGGACAGCGAGCGGGGGTTAACCCAGAGCAGGCAAAAAACAAAACGGGATGTCATACCATCACCGCCCAGCACTATCGACGTCCTGACTATTTTTTCCGTAACAGTAAAACAGCAATTGCGGTTAGCACGCCCATCAATGGCATAGCGATAGCGCCCGAGAGAAAGTCGTAATGGTCATGGCGATTACTCCGGCGAATATCAGCAAAGCGGTTAAGCGCCTGATTACTGTTAACCGCACTCACCTCTTCAAATTGTTTTTCATAGCCCTTTTCTTCCAGCAGATAAGCGCCGTCCGCATCATTTCTTTCCAGAACAACGGTGTGCTGACCTTTTTGATAGAAACAGTAATCGGGCATTTTACGATTCGCCTGAAAGGGAAGTGAGAAATGAGGCTATCCTGCCGGGCTGATGGTGTAAATACATATTCTTCCCCTGTGCGTCAGCCACCAGCCTGAACCGGATTACACATTATGCGCTGAGACCGAATGATGCCCACTGCTGAAGGTATTACCGGCCTGGGCATTTACTCTTTGAAAATGCGGTTCGGCATGATTATCTCTGGGCGTTACAGCGACGGGCTTACCGGATGTTAATCCAGTGATAGTGTTTTGCGAATTGCCGGATTCACCCGCGCCCGCTTTCGCGGGAATGGATTTTACCGAATCCTCAGAAGGCGTATAAAGCGCCTGCTGCAGGGTGCTTTCATTTTGTGAAAGGCTCTCATCCACCTGCGCCAGTTGGCGGCGCATAACGTTGAGCTTAACGGCGGTCGCCAGGGGTATTTGAAGCTGTTGATCGTTCAATACGCTTAACTGCTGACGGGCACCATACTGCTGCTGTAGCAGCGCACGGTACTGGCTCTCATAACCCCATACGGTCGATTGCTCCTGCTCAAACTGAAGCGTGGAGATGTACCCCTTTGCTAACAACGGCCGCCAGGTGTTGACCAGCTTTTGAGCCATACCGATTTGCGCCGATTCAATTTTAATTTGCTCTGTCAGCTGCGCAAGTTGACCATTCAGCATGGCTTGCTGGAAACGGCTGTCGCTGACCTGCTGAAACGCGAGTTGTTGGGTATGATCGATGTCCTGAAGCAGACTGCTCTGTTCAAGCTTTAGCTGCGCACTGACGAGCCGAATCTTTTCCGCCGCCAGTTTAGCCTGGGCAGAGGCAAGCTCAAGTGAAGCTGTGGTGAGCGCAGCCTGGCGCTGGCTCATCCTGGCATCTGAAGCTGCGCTGGAAGTAGACGGTCGTGGCAGCGTGGCATGCGTTGCCGCCGCCAGCCGCGCGTGCAGCGGGTGGCTTTGCACGAAGCAGATCACGGTCATACTTCCCAGTACAAAAGACACCCAGTTCCGCCGGAGTAAAAGCACCCACGGGGATAGCGTTTCACGGCACTCAGTGCTGGAAGAGTCAACTATCTGCTTCTTAAAAAATGGTTTTTCCATTTTTTACCTTCAATAAGTGCGTGGGGATATTATTGGGCAAGGCACCCGGTCACCGATGTTTTATGCGTGCAGTTTATTCAAGGCGGATCGGGTCATTGATTTACCTCAGCGCATAACATCCCATTTCCGCATGCAGTTTTAAAACAGAAGAACATTTCCAGTCGTTACCTTTTGCAAGCGAGTTTCAAGCGGTGGGATTTAGCTGGGCGAAAATGTGCGTTGACTGCGTGGTGGATGGGCGTTCTCCGGCGCTGACAGGAAAGGCCGGAGATTGTACCAGGCGGTCTGGGGCCAGAATCTGGCCCCAGATGAGTTAAAAGCGCCGTCCGGATAAGAGCAAGCAGCGGCCAGCCTTACTTAACAAGATAAAGGTCCTTGGTGTAGTAGAACCCCAGATGTGAGGGTGCATAACCGCCGACCTTTGGATTGACCAACTTGTTGAGCGCACCATAGAAAACTGGTATGACCGGCGTATCTTTCGCGATAATGTCGCTGGCTTTCTGGTAGTCCTGGGTCACAGCATGGGGATCGGTATCCATTCCTGCGGCTTTTACGGCCGCATCAAACCCTATGCTGGCATAGCCTGAGCTATTTTGGCTGTCGCCACTGCGGAAGGTATTTAAAAAGGTAGAGGGCTCACTGTAGTCACCAATCCAGGTATAGCGCACCAGATCATATTGTCGCTGATGCATGGTATCTAACATGGTTTTCCATTCCTGGTTTTGCAGAGTGACCTTTGCACCTAATGTTTTCCCCCACATCGAGGCCGCGGCGATGGCGATACGTTGGTTATCCTGATTGGTGTTGTAGAGCAGAGTAAAACTCAGAGGATGACTGGCGGAAAAACCGGCTTCATTGAGCAGCGCCTGCGCTTTTTTTACCCGTTGCGCCTGCGTCCAGCCGGCCCACTCAGGCGGCGACAGCGTGACCTCCCCCATGGACAGAGGGAGAACGGTATAAGCCGCTTTGTGTCCCATGCCAATGACTTTATCGGCGATGATGCCTTTATCCAGTGCCAAATCCAGCGCCTGACGCACGCGAGCATCGGTAAAGGGCGGTTTATGCGTATTAATTTGAAAGTAGAACACGCTATAAACAGCCGTGCTGTGAACCTCTTTGGGCCGCTCTTTTTTCATCCGCGCAAAATCAATGGCGGGAATATTCTCCGTAATCGTAATACCACCGGCCAGGTAGCGGTTAAGCTCGGCTGAAACGTCGTGAATGGGTAAAAACGTCACCCGGTTAATTACGGTATGGGCGTTATCCCAGTAACGATCGTTACGGGTCAGCGTAATTTTTTCATTTACCACCCACTGATCCAGTTTATACGCCCCGCTGCTGACCATGTTGCCCGGTCTGATCCAGGCATCGCCAAACTTTTTAATATTGTTTTCGCTGACCGGGAACAGGGAAGGATGCGCAACAAACTGCAGAAAATAGGATACCGGTTGATCCAGGGTAACCTGCACGGTGTGAGCGTCTAACGCTTTTACGCCCAGGCTGTCAGACGGACTTTTACCGCCCGTTACCGCATCGGCATTAAGGATGTGCGCATAGTTAGCAAAAGACGCATAAGGCGAAGCGGTTTTTGGATCGGTCAGACGACGCCAGCTGAACACGACATCTTCGGCGGTGAGAGGCGATCCGTCTGACCATGTCAGCTCAGGGCGAAGATGAAAGGTCCAGACTTTGTTGTCGGTCGTTTCCCACGAACTCGCCAGTCCTGGCATGATTTTGCCCTCAGGGTCTGTCCGCACCAACCCTTCAAACAGATCGTTAATCACAGCAAAGGCATCATTGGTTTCGGCTTTATCGACATCCAGGGTTGAAGGCTCATCACCGTTGCCCCGCACGATCTCCTGCACAGGGGCCAGCGCTACGCCATTGGGTACATTTGCCCCAAAGGCCACCGAAGAGAACGACAAACTCGTAAAAATTGCAGGTAAACACAGGCGGGCAACATATAAACGGCTCACGGACATTCGTCTGATTCCTTTTTGCTAAGTGATAATGTGACTTCGTACCACGACCATTGCAATTTGTGGGCCAGGGGCGAGGGTTTGTGCCATGCCAGTCTGCGGTCGGTTCGCGACTAAAACCGCGTAGCGGTGCACACTTCTGATGCAAAGAAGCACGTCACCGCTCAAATGTGACGCCGCGGTGAACCCTGGATTGCGTTACTCCGCCTCACGGGCGCACCTGTTTTGTGCACCAAGACAAATATGTGCACCGGGACAAATAAGGGCGGCCTGCGGTAATACACGCCGTGGTCTGGTTATAAGATGATGGGCAACACCGCTAACAGCTTGTCCTGACCTTCATGAGGTCAAGCCCGCAACACAGGCAGATAAAACAAGTTGGCTGTCGGTCTGCGCCCCGAACGCGTCGGTTAACGAAACTTTTACGTTATCCTGCCGAGCCTTTTTCATCCGCCACATACTTGTACAGGCAGGGCCTGATAGAGTCATTCACATCAATCAGGAGCCCGTATGAAAAAAGTGATTCTGTTCGTTATCGCGTTAGCAAGTGTTTCTGCCCTGTCGGGCTGCATCTGGCCATACTGGGGACCCGGCGGCGGCCCGCGACAGATGGGACCAGGTGGCGGTGGCGGTCCTGGCGGCGGCCCGCACAGGTAACCCATAATGGCCTCGCCATGAGGCCATTATCCCTTTGCCGATAAGGATTATTCTGACATTCCAGCCAGGCCCTCTTCCCGCCCTTGCCTTTGCTGGAGATTCCCCGCTTTTCATGACAAACTTGAGCACATCTTAAGGATAAGGAATGTGTACGATGTCAGGCTCAAACATCGCTTGTCTGTTTACGGAAGGTCAAATCACACTGCCTGAGGATTATCAGGACCGCACGGTTAATGCTTTCACCGCTTCTGCTGCCAATGCCCCCGCTTTTACTCTCTCACGCGATACGCTCGCCGACGGTGAAGCGCTGCCTGCGTACATCGATCGTCAGTTAACGCTGATGCAAAAACACATTAAGGGATGGAAACAGACTGAACGTGGCCCTGCCGTACTGGGTGACGATCTGCTTAAAGGCGAATGCGTGCACGCTAATTTTTTGCGTGACGGCAAACGCACCTGGCAACAGCAGTCGGTCTTCACGCCGGATAATCACAAAGTGCTGGTCTTTACCATGACCTCCATGTCCGCCATCAGTGACGCTGATCAGGCACAGTTTCAAACGCTGCTTAAAAGTTTTCGCTTTAACGCTTAACGACAAGGGCAATTATCATGTTTGAAGCTGCACGCCTCGGCGATGATATCGGTCACTCTCATGCGCTGGCAGGCATGATTGCGGGTACCCTCGTCGGTGGATTGATCGCTGCGGCAGGCGGTATTGCGGCGGGTGCATTGATGGTCGCCGGCATAGGCGCATCCTGTCTCGGTGTTGGCGTATTGTTGGTTGGGCTCAGCATCGGCGTGGGTTATCTCACCGGAGAACTGGCTACCGCCGCCCGGGATGGGATAGCGGATGCCGGCGCGGCCAGCATGACCAAAAAAGGCACGATTACTACCGGCTCACCCAACGTGTTTGTTAACAGTAAACCTGCCGCCATGGCCACCAACAGCATAGTGGCCTGCTCGGACGATGGTCCGCAGCAGATGGCGGAAGGTTCCTCCCGGGTTTATATCAACGGCCTGCCTGCAGCACGTATCGACGATCGCACCACCTGCGATGCAAAAGTGATGACGGGCTCTGACAACGTCTACATCGGCGGCGAACCTGAGCAAACGCTCCCCATCAAGCCTGAAGTGCCTGAATGGGCCTATAAAGCATCGGACCTCACCCTGCTGTTTGCCGGCCTGGCCGGTGGCGTGGGCGGCGCGGCTGGCAAGGTCGGGGCGCTGGGTAAATTACTGAGCAAGATTCCCGGCATCAATAAAATCGCCCGAGTGGCCTGCCGTGCTGGTGCCTTGATGACCGGTGTGGCGGCCGCAGGTATTGTTGCCCGCCCGGTGGATATCGTCAGCGGCCAGAAATTTCTCAGCGGCGACGATGAGCTGGATTTTGTGCTCCCTTCCCGGCTGCCCGTTAGCTGGCAGCGTTACTGGCGCAGCGGTAATCCCGGCGACAGCATATTGGGCCGTGGCTGGAACCTGTTCTGGGAAACCCGGCTGGAGCGCTATCAGGACGGGCTGGTCTGGCGCGCGCCCTCCGGCGATTACGTCTCTTTCCCTCGGGTACCAAAGGGACAGCGGACTTACTGCGAAGCGGAAAAACGCTGGCTGGAACATCACCGTGACGACAGCTGGTCGCTGTATGACATCAGCGGCGAGCGCTGGCATTTTATGCCATTGCCCGACGACGGCCCCTCTCTTCCCCTTTGCCTCACCGACCCTTGCGGCAACCAGATAACCTTTGACTGGAACCCCGATCATACGTTGAACGCGCTGACAGACAGCGCCAGTCAGCGCGTGGTATGCCGCTATGCCGATAACAGGCTTAGCGGAGCCTGGCTGGATGACGAAATTTGTCTGGTCAGTTACGCTTATGACGATATGGGCCAGCTCGTTACGGTAACGGGCCGGGGCGGTAGCGTGCGTCGACGCTTCCAGTGGCGCGACGGCCTGATGGTCGCTCATGAGGATACAAACGGCCTGCTGAGTGAGTATCGCTGGCAGACAATTGATGGTTTGCCCCGTGTGGTGGCCTTCCGTCACAGCGGCGGCGAGCAGCTGGATTTTGAGTACGATTTTGATAATGGCACCCGTCGCGCGCGACGTGATGACGGCGTTGAGGCGCACTGGTTGATCGACGATGACGATAACGTCGCCCGCTTTACCGATTTCGATGGTCGCCAGACAATGCTGGTTTATCGCGCGGGCGAGCTGTGCGATGTCATTCTGCCCGGCGGGGCTATGCGCTGCAGCAACTGGGACCGCTATGGTCGCATGACGCAGGAGATCGACCCGGTTGGACGACGAACCACCCGGCACTGGTTCCGCATGACCGACCGTATCCTCCGTACCGATTATCCCGATCTTACTGCTACCCAGGCGGCTTACGATCTTAACGTTCGCCTGCTCAGTGAAACTGATGCGCTCAATAACATCACCACCTATCACTATCCTGATGACACAGAAGTGCTGCCAGACAGCATCATCGATGCAACGGGCGGCGTGGTAAAGCTGGAATGGAACCGGCAAGGGCTGCTGACACGGCGTACCGACTGCTCCGGCAGCGTAACGACGTTCAGCTATGACCGATTTGGTCAGCTTATCCGCAGCGTAGATGCTGAAGGCCATGTTACAGCGCGCGAATGGAATGACAGTGGGCAACTGTGCGCCATCATTCATCCGGACGGCAGCCGTGAAACCCTGCACTGGAATCACCAGGGGCAGCTCAGCGCGTGGCGCGATCCGCTGGAAGCCGAGGTGCGCTGGACCTATAACGCGCTGGGTTTACCGGTGAGCCTGACAGACCGGATTGGTCGCACTCGTCGCTGGCATTATGATGCTCGCGGCAATGTGCTCCGTCTGGAAAACGGCAACGGCGGTGAATACCGATTTACCTGCGATCCGCTCGGTCGTCCATTGAGTGAAATCCGACCCGATAAAACCTCGCGTAATCTGGAATGGAACGTGCAGGGTTTTCTCAGCGGTTTACAGGAAAACGGCAAGCCCGCTCTCGATGGTGGCGCAGCCCGTCGCTGGCAGCACTTTCGCTACGACGACAGCGGCCTGATGACCGGACGCACGACGCAGCATGCCGAATACCACTATCGCCGCCACCGGAGCGGACAACTCGCCGGCCTGGTTCGTACCCCGACTGCAGAGGGGATCGCGCTCGGTATCGAAGAGGATGAAATCGCCTTCACCTATGACGCAGCAGGCCAGTTATTATCCGAGTCCGGTATAAACGGAAAACTGGATTACGAATGGGATGCCCTCGGCAACCTCACCCATCTGACCCTGCCGGGGGAACAGCAGCTTGCCTGGCTGCACTATGGCTCTGGCCATGTCAGCGCCATCCGCTTTAATCAGCAACTGGTCAGTGAATTTACCCGCGACCGTCTGCACCGGGAAATCCGCCGCAGTCAGGGCGCAAGGGAGCAGGCGCGCCAGTACGACAGCCTTGGCAGGCGCACGATGCAGCGCAGTGAATTGCATAGCCAGGTGGTGCTGCCGGAAAAAGCCATTCTGGAACGCGCTTTCCGCTATTCGGCACGCAGTGAACTGGAGTCTGTCAGTGATACGCTGCGCGGCGACATTATCTATGGTTACGATGATGAAGGCCGCCTGCTGAAGCACTATGAAGCCAGACAGGGCCACAGCACGTCGCATTTTGCTTACGATAACGCGGACAACCTGGCGGCAAACGACGATGCACTGCACGCGTTGCCGGTTACCGACAACCGGCTGCATCACTGGCAGAATCTGTTTATGAAATATGACGGCTGGGGCAACCTGGTCAGTCGCCGTAGCGGCCTGCATGAGCAGCATTTTACCTATGATGCCGAAAACCGGCTCATCACCGCCAAAGGCAATGGTCCGGACGGCGAATTTACCGCACACTATCATTACGATGCGCTGGGCAGACGCACCCGCAAAGTGGTCAGAAGCCGGCACGATCGCAAAGAAACCCGTTTCCTCTGGCAGGGCTATCGTCTGTTACAGGAGCAGCAGGATAACGGCCAGTGCCAGACCTATGTGTACGATCCTAACGAGGCCTGGAGCCCGCTGGCGCGCATCGACCATATGGCAGACGGCGGTCGGGGCGATGTATTGTGGTTCAATACCGATCTCAATGGGGCACCGCTGGAGGTAACCGATGAACGCGGCGACATCCGCTGGAGCGGCCAGTACGGCAGTTTTGGTGAAGTGCGCCGGCAGACAGAGGGCTTTACCCGGCTGGCGAAACAGTCTGCCCTGCCCCATCAGCCGCTGCGCTATGCGGGCCAGTATGCGGACAGCGAAACCGGTCTACACTACAATCTGTTTCGCTATTACGACCCGCAGGTGGGACGGTTCACGGTTCAGGACCCGATAGGGCTGGAAGGCGGCTGGAACCTGTATCAGTATGCACCGAACCCGCTGAGCTGGGTGGATCCGCTGGGGTTGAGCCAATGTTCAAGCGCGTCAGGACAGTTACCTGAATTAAGAGGAAAATCAGTTAATAAAATAGAGAAGACTCTTTCGCATAATGGTTTTAGCCAAACTAAAGTGAGCAATAGTGCAGCAAGAAATCAAGTATGGAAGCATTCAGATGGTTCTGAGGTACGCATTCATCCATATGGTAATCAATCGATGAATATGAGAAATGGTAATTTGACACCAAAATCTGGTTTGAATGGCCATATTCATAAAGAAAATCCTGCAGGTGATCAACTTGATGATCTTGGAAATATTTCCACCAATCCTGATTTAACACACATCGGAATTCGGAACCCAGCAGATTACCCTAATATAAGAAACAGGCCGCATGGGAGTGGAAGGTAAATGAGTTATGAATTTAAATTAGCAAGTTCCATAAGCAGCAAGGAACTATTTGAACATATAAATTTCGTACTGGAATCATCAATCGATCTCGATAAAACTTTCACAAACGATAATTCTGTAGCTTATAAATATAAAAACTCAGAATCAGGCTGGGATGCAGACGTTGAGTTATGCTATGAAAAAACTAATGTTTTTTTAAATGTACATGCGGGCAATGCAAAAAAAATAATCAATTCAATCAGAGTTCACCTGGAAGAAAATAACACTTCACTCACGATAGAAGAAGAGTAACATATTCGGGAGGATAATCCCCTCCCGAATATTCACAAGGAATCATAAAAAACATCAACCGGTATCAAAAGACGCTATTCATGAGGTATTTACTTTAATTAAAAATGCGCAAGGAAGTATAATTCCTATCAATTAAAGCTTACAACCCACCGTAATTAAGTGTTTGCGTAAGCATGAAGGCATTCGCAGATTCACGATACGCCGCTGCATACGTTGCTCGTTAATGACAGGCTATTTTATCACTAACAAAACTTTTTATGAAGTCTGATCGCGGCAAGACACCTTGAACCTGTATGCACCGAATCCGCTGAGTTGAGTGAATCCGTTAAGGTTTAGTGGTGAATGGGTTAATACTAAGGATATCAATTTTTCGCAGAGGACAATTTCGGCAAATAATTATGCTGAAATTATGAAAAAAGGTCAGTGGGACTGGAACAGGTCTCCGTTAAATGTAATAGATGTTGAAGTACAATTGGTCACTTATGACAACAGACGACTAGATGCAGCTTTCGAAGCAGAATTAGATAAAGTAAAGGTCAATAAAGTCAACCCTTCAGCCCCTCACCCTGAATCATCGACTGGGAAAACATGGTGGCAGAAATTTCAGCAGCGATTTAAAGATCGTCGGAATATTAAATCAGGTGGTATTTTTCCTGATAAAGGATTAAATACTCGCCCCAAGAAATGTGGATAAAATAATGAAAAACATTATATCAAAATTATGGAAAAACGAGTTATTACCAATAAAGGATGCTGTGTTTTTTTTCGATGACAGAGCGACGTCCTGTAAAATTTCATCCTACCCCACACCAAAAATTGAGGTGGGTGAAGATTTTGATTTCATAGATTATCATCGTAACAATGAAGAAGAAGTCACTTCCATTGATATAATCAAAGAAGTTAACTTACACAATGAATGTTACTGCTGCGTAGGCGAAGGAAGTTACGGTTCCGAGGGTTTCGTTGCTTATCTTGATGAAGCGAAAAATCCAATCTGGATTCTGTATTCTGAAAGTTCCAACCCTTTTTTTAGCGTATCCGAGCATCAAGAAAGCATAGTACTTGTCGAGTCGACGGCTGGTCTGAAAATAAAAATAGACATTAACAACCCCATAAATCTAAAATTAATTGAGTAATTGCTTAATCAGGTGCGCATGTTTATTACAATCAAAACTCCGGACATATACATGAAAGTAAAGCTGGGATCAAAAATATGCGAGAAAAAAAGATGCCCCTGACATTACAAGAGAAATTAAAGGAAGCAAAAAAAAAGGGTCAGTTAAAGAAATTGATCGAACTTATAACTTCAGAAACTGGATGCAGGCAAGATAGCATCGAAGTTAGTAGTATCTCTTATCAAGAGGTAGTAGATCATGTTTACGATCTCTTAGTGCTAGAAAAAGATGTATTTGACATTAACACGCAAAAAGAATGCTTTCTAAAATTCATCAATTCAATCCCAAGCATTGAATATCTTATCACATACTTCATTACTGAAAATAATGTATTTTCTTTAAAAATAAAATGTAGAATTATCAAAGATAACCCAGACTTTTTTTTGAGTGGCGTTGACACTATGGAAAATAGTAGAGATAGAATTTTTATCAAAGAGGATTTTAGTAGAGGCTTTGTTGTGCTTAGTAGCGAATATGGCATTGAAAAAGCCAAATGGTAGTTATTGAAATTATTATCATTAAGATGAAATTTAAATATTTATCTCAAATGAATATCAAAGATTTTTTAGAAGTTATATAAAGATTCTTTACCACACTCAGGAGCAATTAATTTATTTTATGGAAAAATATTACAGAAACCCGATTACTCTGGCAGGGCTATCGTCTGTTACAGGAACAGCAGAATAGCGGCCAGTGCCAGACCTATGTGTACAATCCTAACGAGGCCTGGAGCCATCTGGCGCGCATCGATCATATGGCAGACGGCGACCGGGGCGATGTGTTGTGGTTCAATACCGATCTCAACGGGGCATCGCTGGAGGTAACCGATGAACGCGGCGACATCCGCTGGAGCGGCAGTACGGCAGCTTTGGTGAAGTGCGCCGGCAGACAGAGGATTTTACACGGCTGCGAAACAGTCTGCCCTGCCCCATCAGCCGCTGCGCTATGCGGGCCAGTATGCGGACAGCGAAACCGGTGTACACTATAATCTGTTCCGCTATTACGACCCGCAGGTGGGACGGTTCACGGTTCAGGACCCGATAGGGCTGGAAGGCGGCTGGAACCTGTATCAGTATGCGCCGAACCCGCTGAGCTGGGTGGATCCGCTGGGGTTGAGTGTTGATAAAATCAATATATAAAGATGCTCCATATCATAGCCCCTCAGATAACACCGTAAAAAATAGAGCACCCATCAACGGCCAGTCAGCTTTGGACAATTCTGTTCAGGTAACCAACGTCTCTAAGACGCGTCAGGACTGATGTCAAAGATAATAAGTTTTTTATAATAGATTAAACGCAGTTTTATCTGATTTAGGCGATGAGCATCTGGCCAAATAGATGAGTGGGATGCTTTAGATAACAAACAATAATCCACGTTTAAATCCGGTAAAACGACGAGAATAGCCATTTAATGAATGTCACAGCAGTATTTTCTATGTCTTTATTAACAGTATGTACTTTTTTACCCGCCAGCCCTATGATTTGGCTGTGTCACCTGGACACGGTGGAGGTCGATATGAGAAATTTCGGTTTCGTCGTTCTTGGTCTGGTGGGTTTCTCTGCATTCAGCGTTGCGTTTTGCACACTTTGTTTAACCACAGCCGGTGTGTTGCATTAATCGCGTCTGAATTCCTCGACATGGCCCTTTGTGGCCATTTTTGTTTTCACTGCATCAAACGTAAGTCCTGCTGTTTTGCTTTCTCCGCTTCATAAAAACGTCATACTGCACAGCCCGACTTTGCAGGGCACTACGCAGCGGCACTGAAGCAGTAAAAACCAATACTGTTTTTTACGCCCGAAAGCGTCTGATTATGCCCGCAACCTTTGCCGCACGAGTTCCTTCTGCTAACGTTGTTATGATAACGACACTTTCGGACAAGGTAAGCTATGAATCAGTATGACAATCTCTGGAATGCTATTGAGACGCGCGTCAAGCAGAACAACGATGCCACGACGCTGGATATGGGCAATTCCGAAAATGTTTTTGTTAATCAGATCAGGCAACGTACGGCTCAAATATTCATTCTTGAAATCATTCTGGACAAACACCGCAAACAATTTGGTACGCGCTATTTTCCTTTATCAGGAGAGGAGGCGCTTTATCACCTGATCTTTACGCGCACAAACTGGTTACCTGCTCAAATCAGAACGCTGTCACTTTCCGATGCGCTATTTGTTATTGCCGAACTTTTCCGAGATGGTAACCTTCAGGAAGGCGTCAAAAACTTCCTTGGCACCCAGGGACTGCGCAATGTTTCCCATTCAGTTGATGAATTCTCGGACAGAGACTGGGCGCCAAAGGAAAATGAAGTTCATCTTTCACTCCCCTGAATGACGATAGCGTCAGTGTGGAATATTAACAGCGCCTGCAGGATGAACGCAGGCGCGTTAAGTCCGTAATATTTCGGTTTACCTGTTCAGTCGGTAAAGCTGGTAGTTTTCTTCATTATCCGCAGGCCTCTCCCCCTGCCAGACCAATGTTCCGTCGACATACTCTTCAGGATGCTTTTTATCATGCTGCACCAGCAGCCAGTGACAACGATAAGCGCCTCTGTGCTTCCCTTCTCGTAAGGTTATCAGCCCGTCATAATATTCCAGTAAAGCTCGCTGTGGCTCGCCAAGGTGCTTGCTTGCCACACACTCGTCCTTCGGTAACCAGGTCCGCAACGGGATAAACACATCAGAATAGCGCTTAGTGTAATCCAGGTACGGCATGCCCAATGTCATGGCTAAAACCCAGCACAGCGTGATGCAGCTGGTAAAAACAGCTAAGGGACATTGCCGACAGGTGCGGTTAAGCAACACCAGCCCGCTGAGCATCAGCGTTGCCAGTAATGCCACGATAAGCATCACCGGAGAGAGCTGCGGCGTGAAGCCTGGTGCGCCGTGCAAGACCCATTTGTTCCACAACGGTGCAGGCCAGCCAGTCATCAGGATGATCCCTGCCCCCCACATAACCGCAGGGAGCAGGCAGAATAGTCCAAGTGCCCAGGGGCGCAACTTTTCTGTCCAGGTGCTTTTCTCTTGGCAGGCTCCAACGGCCAGTATTGCCAGCGGCAGAAGCAGCGGCATGGCGTAAAGCTCACGCGCATCGGAAGCGACTGACAACGTAACGAAACCGGCAGAAAAAAACGTTACCAGCACCTTCGCAGGGGCACTAATGCCGGTTTTCCATGTGCGCCAGAGCCACCATGAAGCCATCGGCAATGCAGGAAAGGCGTACCAGGGAAGCAGTTTGAAGTAAAAAAAGTGTTTCGCTTTGGGGCCAAGTTTAGCGGTGCCATCGAAACGGCCAACGTTATTCACCAGCAGCCAGGTTGAAAACAGTTTTTCTGAACGCATCCAGAGCGCATATAACCACGGTGCAACCAGCGGGCAAAAGACCAGCACCGCGATGGCACAAAATATGGCATAGCGTCTGCTACGACATTCTGCATTCAGCAAAGGTAGCGCCAGTGCTGTCAGCCCAAGAATGCCGGGGCCGAGAAGCCCTTTAGACAGGAACATGATGGCTGCGCCAACGCCCAGTATCGTTCCCCCCAACATGTGGCGGCGAATTCCCAAAACGAAACCGTAAATGCCAATAGCACCGCCTGCCAGCAAAGCAGTGTCCGTAATCATCTGATGAGCCCGGATAGGAAAACCGACACAGGCAAACAGAATAAGCACCGCCCAGCGGCCCGCTCCCCTGCCAAAGAGCTCCCGGGACGTCAGCGCGATGGCGTAACAGGTGATTAAGATAAACAGGCCCGTTGTCAGACGTGCTGCATCCGGTTCGCCCAGTAGTGGACTAAACAGCCGGAGGAAGAACGAGGCCACAATGAAATAGAGCGGCGGCTTTTCCATAAAGGGTTCGCCCGCCAGCGTAGGTACTACCCAGTCACCGGTTTGGGCAATATGACGGATTAGCCCAAAGGTATAAGCCTCATCCGGCTTCCACGGCTCATGACCCACAAGCCCCGGTAGTAGCCAGCAGGTGAAGACAACCATGCACAACAGGAGTGAGATTTGCTGAGATGCAGGTAAAAAAGGCCGGATCGGGTATATGTAAGTCGCACTTTTACTGGTAAATGTTTGAGGTAAAAAGCTTTCCGGGCCTGCAGCCCGCGTAACAGGAAAGCCCCTCTGGCAATGTCTTATATTCACGCTTTACTAGCCTGCCCTACCTGTTTTTACGTTAATGGACTGATGTAAACTTCACCCTGTCCATGCTGATTCAGTCATAATGTTCGTGCGTAAGCTGTCCAGATGAGACCTTCAACCCGTTTCGTCTCAGACATATGCCTCATTGTTCATGCAATGTTTCTCTCAATTTCACTTAAAATTGGGTTAACTCATTACAAAAAGGGAGGCGTATGCGCTTACTGGTAATGAATAAGGTAAAGAAAGCGGAATAAACGAGGAATAAACATACTGTGCTTTAAGCTGAGATTTCAGACAAAAGCCATTAGGGGCTGTTTGTTTAAAGAATATTTAATGTTCAGTGAAAATAACGCATAAATAATGTTTCTGCCAAACGGTTTCGTTCATAAAAACATCATAAGCCAGAGGGACCTTTCGCACTGGCTCAGCCTCAATAAGGCCGTTATCAGAAACAACATTCACTTTTTACGCGCTTGCAAAAGCATTAATAAAGCTAAATAAACCATCCTTTTCCAGGGTTAGCACTTATCAATTTGATGTATAATAACCCGATAAAAAATCATCAACCAAAAGGACTTAACTTTATGAATGCAAAACAGTATGGCGTCCCATTGCTCGTATCATCTCTTATTCTGGGCGGTGCCATTTTCTGTGCAGCGATGGTTAACAAAGGACTCATCCTTCAAGAAAAACACGTCATTAAGACTACGTCAGGGAGTGTGAACCTCGGTGAAATTTATAGTGAAAAACGTGGGATGGATATTACCTTAGCGGCTGCATCGGATAACGCACCAAAAGAAATAAACCTGACTAATTTAGATCCAAACAATTTCTCAGGCGATATTCATAATGCGTTAACCAAAATAGCAAATCGGGCTAACGAGCAACAAGGTTTATCCGGTGATAAAGCAATAAAAGTGGATAAACTATCCTCTAACTTACCTTTTAAGCTGCACGTAACAACTTATATTCAGTACATATCTGAACACATACCTAATTACAAACTGGTTATTGAGGAAAAAGATTTCATTATCGAGAAAGAAGTATTTGAACATCGTATTAATACTGAAGCAGAGAAGATGGTAAAAGAAAGCGCTCCAGTATTTTCTGCAAACAGTTTTATCAAAGATTAAAGTTTATCTTTTCCCGGTTCTCAGGAAAATTATTGAATAAAAGCTGGTCTTTCCACAGACCAGCTTTTACTATTTTTTATTGTAGACAACGCGCATGAGGAAAACGCTGGTTTTATTTCTGTGCATTTAAAAAAGCAGGTTCTGGTATTTTTTCGCCTAAATAATATTACACACATCCTCAATATTTTTGTCATACAGCAATGCTGAGTTGATGCATACCATACCACTGACTTACCCCATATTGGATAAGAACGCAACAGGTGACCCTGGACCGAAATGGACCAGTTAAAGATTTATCTTCTTATTTTTAAGGAAAAAGTAGACTTTAAGGGATGTAAACAGAAGAGAAAGTGGCGCGCCCTACAGGATTCGAACCTGTGACCTACGGCTTAGAAGGCCGGTGCTCTATCCAACTGAGCTAAGGGCGCGGAGAGGTTGCGTCGAATTATACGGTTGAACGCTGTAACGTCAACGTTTTTGCCGCGGTGGCGCGGTAAGTGCCCAGGTAATAACCAATTTCCACTAATGGCGGTCGCGCCAGGCACTGAGCGACACCAGATTACTCACCTCGGTGGTTTCCCCTTCCAGCTCAACGCCCTGCTGCGTGACGCGCGCGTTATACTGCTCGCGCAGCGCGTTCAGCTCCTGGCTGTCGGGTTCGAGCTGACGCAGAAAACCCAATGCCAGTAACAGTTGCTGACGAGTGAGCGTGGCAGAAAAACCTGCGCCGGTTAACACGCTGTGCCAACGCCGGATATTTTCGTCGCTGCCATCCACAATCAGTACCTGCCAGATCAAAAGTACCGCCGCGCCATTATTTAAATGTGCTTCGTTATCGCCGGCGATGTAGTCGGTAAACTCTTTCGCCGCCTCTTTACCCATCTGCGACAGCATTGATTCAATATGGACCGGCGGCAGTTGCAGCCGCTTGCTGAGCGCCTGCGCAGCATGGCGAGAACCGGCAGTCAGCAACTGAAATCCTACAACAAACACCACAGCCAGGGTGGCAATCATTAACCAAATCATCACGTCATCCAGTAAATTCCCTGTCTGGCATCATAAGCGTTAACCCGCACTTTCGTCACGGCTAAATATCGTCAACCACCCTGCAACAAGAATCTCTACCTGACAGCCGGACGCGCTTCTGACAAAATAGGTGCCATCCCCGACTTAAACTCAACACAGTGGATTTACGCTCTGATGGCAGCAAAAATTATTGACGGTAAAACGATTGCGCAGCAGGTACGGCTTGAGGTTGCAGAAAAAGTAAAGCAGCGCCTGGCCGCCGGAAAACGTGCACCGGGTCTGGCAGTCGTTCTGGTGGGTGAGAACCCTGCATCGCAGATCTACGTCGGCAGCAAACGCCGCGCCTGTGAAGAAGTGGGCTTTATCTCCCGCTCTTACGATCTGCCCGCCACCACCCGCGAAGCCGAGTTGCTGCAGCTGATCGATAAACTCAACAACGATACAGAAATTGACGGCATTCTGGTGCAACTGCCGCTCCCGGCAGGCATTGATAACGTCAAAGTGCTGGAGCGCATCACGCCCGATAAAGATGTAGACGGCTTCCATCCCTATAATGTTGGTCGCCTGTGTCAGCGCGCCCCCAAGCTGCGTCCGTGCACGCCGCGCGGCATCGTTACGCTGCTGGAACGCTACAACATTGATGCGTACGGCCTGAATGCCGTGGTCGTCGGTGCGTCGAACATCGTGGGTCGTCCAATGAGCATGGAACTGCTGTTAGCGGGCTGCACCACAACCGTGACGCACCGCTTTACCCGCGATCTGCGCCATCACGTTGAGCATGCCGATCTGCTGATCGTGGCAGTGGGTAAGCCCAACTTTATTCCGGGCGACTGGATCAAACCGGGTGCGATCGTTATCGATGTCGGTATTAATCGTCTCGAAAACGGTAAAGTCGTCGGTGATGTGGATTTTGACGCCGCCGCTGAGCGCGCCTCTTATATCACGCCCGTCCCTGGCGGCGTGGGGCCGATGACGGTAGCAACCTTAATCGAAAATACCTTACAGGCATGTGAAGAGTTTCATGATGGAGAGCAGGCATAATGGCGACTTTTTCTTTGGGTAAGTTCCCACACGTTGATCTCTGCGATCTGCTGAAACTTGAAGGCTGGGTGGAAAGCGGTGCACAAGCCAAAGTGGTGATTGGTGAAGGTGAAGTCCTGGTCGATGGGGAAGTCGAAACCCGTAAGCGCTGCAAAATTCATCAGGGGCAAACAGTTGAGTTTGCCGGGCAGCGCATCACCGTCGTTGCCTGATCGTCAGGTGCCCCGCTCGGGGCGCCTTAAAGCTGTGCTTCTCCCACTATCCGTGTTTCCCCATTCATCTGCTCCAGCTCAATGTGATTCACCTCTGCATGCTGCGCAATCAGCGCGGCCAGCCTGGGTGAATGGCTGGTGATCCACAACTGACTAAACTGACTGGCTTCGGCAATCAGTGCCGCCAGGGCCGGTAGCAGATCCTCATGCAGGCTGTTCTCGGGTTCGTTGAGCGCCATAAAGGCTGGCGGGCGCGGGCTGAGCAGCGCGACCACAAGGCACAGGAAACGCAGCGTCCCGTCAGAGAACTCGGCGCTTTCCAGCGGACGCAAAATGCCTTGTCGCCGCATCAGCATCTGGAAACGACCGTTCTGGACATCCACCTGAAATTCGGTATCAGGGAAGGCTTTAGCTATCACCTTATAAAGCAACTCGTGATGACCCCGTTCGACAATGGTTGCCCATGCCGCCGCGAGGTTAGCGCCATCGTGCGCCAGAATGGGGGCGCGCACGCCAATTTGCGGCGCACGAATCGGCGAACCGGGCCAGACGGCAAACTCATGATAGAAGCGCCACTGGCGCAGACGTTCACGCATCTGAGAAAGTTCGGGATAACGGTGTGGCTCACCAAGTTGACCAAACAGGGACTCTTCGGGATGCAGTACCGCCGGATAGCTTACGCGCTCCCCCTCTACATTGTGTAAAAAGGCGGTCTGATTCGTGCGCTGCATAATACAGGAAGAAGGACGTCGCTGCTGGCCACTAAGCCAGATGTGTTCTTCTTTAACCAGCGGATCGAGGTTGAACAGGCTGGTCTCAAGCTTCTGAGGAAACCCCACCGCAAGCTCAAAATCCATGTCATCCATCAGGACCGAGAGGATGAGTCGGCTGGCATCCTGACGACGAGCGCTGCGATGCAGTTCCCCTGCCCACATGACTTTTTGAATACCGCCCTCTTCTGCCAGCGCTAACGCCAGGCGACCATTGGCGGCCTCGTGCAGCAGGCGCACCGCCTTATAGAGGTTGGATTTGCCACAGCCGTTCGGTCCACTTACCACGTTCAGTTGCTGAAGCGGCAGAATCAGATCACGTACCGAACGAAAACCACGAAGGTGAATCTGTTTTATCGTCATAGACAAAAAAGGGCGATGGCTCGCCCTCTCCTGTGTTGCCTGTTATTTGCGTCGCCAGCTGGAGCCCTGGGGACCATCTTCGACAATCACGCCAAGCGCGTTCAGCTTGTCGCGGGCTACATCGGCCTGCGCCCAGTCTTTAGCCGCGCGCGCATCAGCACGGGCTTTCACCCAGTGTTCGATTTCCGCCACTTCATCATCATTGCCCTGTGCGCTGCTTTGCAGAAACACTTCTGGCTCCTGTTGCAGAATACCCAGCACGTTGGCAATTTCACGGAGCTTAGCGGCCAACGCACTGGCTGCCGTCATGTCTTCGCTTTTCAGACGGTTCACTTCACGCGCCATGTCGAACAGCACGGAATAGGCTTCCGGGGTGTTAAAATCATCGTCCATCGCCTCGCGGAAACGGGCCTCGAAGGCTTCGCCGCCGTGGGCGACCACGTTACGATCGGTATGACGTAGCGCGGTATAAAGACGTTCCAGCGCCGCGCGTGCCTGGTTCAGGTTGTCTTCGCCATAATTGAGCTGGCTACGATAGTGACCAGACATCAGGAAGTAGCGCACCGTTTCGGCATCGTAATGCTGCAGCACGTCGCGCACGGTAAAGAAGTTATTCAGCGACTTCGACATCTTTTCACGGTCAATCATCACCATGCCGGAGTGCATCCAGTAATTCACATACGGGCCATCGTGGGCGCAGGTGGACTGGGCGATTTCGTTTTCGTGATGCGGGAACATCAGGTCAGAGCCGCCGCCGTGAATGTCGAAATGCGCACCAAGCTGTTTGCAGTTCATGGCGGAACACTCAATGTGCCAGCCCGGACGACCCTGGCCCCAAGGCGAAGGCCATGAGGGTTCGTCCGCTTTAGACATTTTCCACAGGACGAAATCCATGGGATTACGCTTCACATCCGCCACTTCGACGCGGGCACCGGCCTGAAGCTGGTCCAGATCCTGGCGCGACAGCGCACCGTAGTCCACGTCACTCAGCACATCGAACATCACGTCGCCGTTATCCGCAACATAGGCATGACCCCGGGCAATCAGCTTTTCCACCAGTTCGACGATTTCAGGAATATGGCGCGTGGCGCGCGGTTCTAAATCCGGCGGTAAAATGCCCAGTGCATCAAAATCGCTGTGCATTTCGGCGATCATGCGATTAGTCAGGGTTTCGATGCTCTCGCCGTTCTCGTTGGCGCGCTTGATAATTTTGTCATCGATGTCGGTAATATTGCGCACATAATTCACGTCATAACCGACGTAACGCAGATAGCGCGATACCACATCAAAAGCCACAAACGTGCGCCCGTGCCCAATGTGACAGAGGTCATACACCGTGATGCCGCAGACATACATGCCGATTTTGCCAGCATGAATAGGGGTAAATTCCTCTTTTTGTCGACTCAGGGTGTTATAAATCTTCAGCATTGGGGTTTCCGTAGTAAGCGTGCGTAACGCACCGTTTTAAGTATCCTGATATTGTGCCGTATTTTTATCTGTCACGCGATGCAAAGCAAGCCAACTGCGCAGCCTGGCTGACGTATTATCGGAAATTATGATATAAGAACGTTCGAGAAAAAGGCGTGTGCACCCTAACAGCGCACCCTATGCTACTGACGACAACCTTTACAGGACGAAAAAAATGGTAACTTTCCAGACTAACCATGGCGATATCGTGATCAAGACCTTCGATGACAAAGCGCCCGCAACCGTAAAGAACTTCCTGGATTACTGCCGTGAAGGTTTCTACGACAACACCATTTTCCACCGTGTGATTAACGGCTTTATGATTCAGGGCGGCGGTTTTGAGCCTGGCATGAAGCAGAAAGCCACCAAAGAAGAGATCCGTAACGAAGCCAGCAACGGCCTGAAAAACACCAAAGGTACGCTGGCGATGGCGCGTACCTCTGCACCGCACTCTGCGACCGCACAGTTTTTCATTAACGTGGCTGACAACGACTTCCTGAACTTCCGTGACGAAAGCCTGCAGGGCTGGGGTTACTGTGTGTTTGCAGAAGTGGTTGAAGGTATGGATGTGGTTGAGAAAATCAAAGCCGTTTCAACCGGCCGCAGCGGTATGCACCAGGACGTACCGAAAGATGACGTGATCATTCAGAAAGTGACCGTCAGCGAGTAATGCCGCGCACGCTGTTTATCGCAGATCTTCATCTGTGTCAGGAAGAACCGGCGATCACCGCCGGTTTTCTGCATTTTTTACAGCGCGAAGCTCCCCACTGCGACGCGCTCTATATTCTGGGCGATCTGTTTGAAGCCTGGATCGGCGATGACGATCCTAATCCTCTGCATCAACAGGTCGCTGAAGCCCTGCGTGCCGTGCCCGTTCCACTGTATTTTATCCACGGCAACCGCGACTTCTTGATCGGCCAACGCTTTGCCCGCGCCAGTGGCATGACGCTCTTGCCTGAAGAGCGCGTGCTGACGCTTTACGGCCATCGACTGCTGATTATGCACGGCGACACACTGTGCACCGACGATGCTGGCTACCTGCAATTCCGTGCCAAAGTGCACAATCCCTGGATTCAACGCCTGTTCCTGGCGCTGCCGCTGTTTATTCGCAAACGCATTGCAGAACGCATGCGCGCCAACAGTAAACAGGCCAATCAGCATAAGTCGCTGGAGATTATGGATGTGAATCAGCAGGCCGTCGTGGAAGCCATGTTGCGTCAGCAGGTGCCGTTGCTGATTCATGGTCATACGCACCGCCCGGCGATTCACGATCTGTCGCTAAATGGCGAACGCGCGCAGCGTGCCGTACTGGGTGCCTGGCACAGCCGCGGATCCATGATTCAACTGGATGCCAGCGGGATTCAACTGATCGATTTCGACTTCTGACAAGGCGAATCGGTTAGCTTCTCATCCTGGAAGGGATGGGGATAGTCTGCGCCAAATTGTTCGCGCCATGTGCGCTCAATTCGTGCTCTGTCCGTCTGGATGATCTCTTCCCGCGCCAGGTATGCCATGGCTTCATGCGCATGGCGCAACGCTGCAGCCTGGTACGCATCAGGCCAGGCGGCAGACAACATTCCCAGCGCCTTAAGTAACCGTAACTGCACCTCTTTTATTGCCGCGCCGTCTCGCGCTACAGGTGAGAAAAAATCATCGAATAATGCGTCTACTGACAAGGGCGCGACGTGAATGGCGGGGTAGATCACCGTTGGCACCGCACATTCGCGTGCATAGCAGGAGAGTATTCTGACGGCTCGCCCGATCACATCGATAGCGGTGCCAGGGTCATTAGTCGCAGGCGACAGCGCACGCGAGGCGATTTCAGCCATCACGCACAGGCAAAAACGGGGATCCTGCGCGAAAGTGCGAGACGCGGCTATTGTCAGGGCAGACAACATCAGTTTGCGTTGTTCCGCAGACAGGGCGTGGGTGACAAACATGGCCGGGCGGGCGGGATGAACAAAAAATCCGGGTTGCGCGACCAAGTAAATATGTACAGGGCTGTCTTTAATCGCCTTATGTAGCCTGTCCATATCAATATGCTGAACATAGCCAATAGCGTCCGAATAAACAGCAAACGTGCCCGCAGGTTGACGATCGCTTTCCCGCCAGGGCCTGGCGCCGAAACAAGAGGATTGAGCACGCGCGCTAAAAACATCAAGCGCCATGCGTTCCACACGTGAGGTCGTTTCATCTACGCTGCCAAGCGAGGTGAGATGGTGAATCCAGCGCAGAAGCGTCACCAGAATTAATGCAATAACCACCAGCGTGACCGCAAACAGGATCACTCGCCCCTGTTCACCATAAGCTCCCATATTCAGTGCGATGATGCCGACCAGACTAAACAGGAATGAGCCAATAAAGGTCGCGAGAACATTTTGTGTTGTACTGTCTTCAACGACCAGTTTCGTGGCTCGCGGCGTAACATGTGTGGTTGCTGAACCAAACGCCGTTACCATCGTACTTAAGGAAAACGTGGTGACCGCCAGCATGCTGGACGCCAGAATATTCAGGATATTGTCCACCGCGTCAGCACCGACCTTTACCGAAACCGAGGGTGGAATCGCAGATTTAAAGACAATGGAGGCCAGGGCGCTGACAACTGCAGCAAGGGCAAATAAAGTTGCCCTGAACCACAGTTTCCTGCCTGTTTGTCTGAAAATCAGTTGCCAGCGTGAAATCATCCTGTTCCTCTTTGTGTCAGTTAACGTCATTCCTTGCCAACCGGGTGCAGCGCGGCTCATCATGTCAGTCACCTTGCAACACTGTTAACTAAAGTTCAGCGTTTCTCGCGCGTCAACGTCAGAGAACAGAATGTCGATAAAACCCTAAAAGCACCACGTGTAATCCCGACGCAACCGTTTTCCTTGTGCGCTTCTCATGCTATTCTCTGTGCCCTTCAAAACCTGTCCGCCTGGTCAGGTGTGTTTTCATTCACAGGAGTTGACCGCATGTCGTCGAATGCCGCCCCGGCCCGCATCGCTGTTGTTATGGGTTCCAAAAGTGACTGGTCCACCATGCAGTTCGCTGCGGAAATCCTTTCCAGCCTGGACGTGCCCTTCCATGTGGAAGTGGTTTCAGCGCACCGTACCCCAGACAAGCTGTTTAGCTTTGCCGAAACGGCCGCAGATAACGGCTTTCAGGTCATTATTGCCGGTGCCGGTGGCGCTGCGCACCTGCCTGGCATGCTGGCGGCAAAAACGCTGCTGCCGGTGCTGGGCGTGCCGGTACAGAGCGCAGCACTGAGCGGCGTCGACAGCCTCTATTCTATTGTGCAAATGCCGCGCGGCATCCCGGTGGGTACGCTGGCGATTGGTAAAGCCGGTGCCGCTAATGCGGCATTGCTGGCCGCGCAGATTCTGGCGATTCATGACGACGCACTGGCGTCACGCCTGGCCGCCTGGCGTCAGGCGCAGACCGATGAGGTGCTGGCTAACCCGGACCCGCGGGAGGAAGCATGAAGCCGGTTTGTGTACTGGGTAATGGTCAGCTTGGCCGCATGTTACGCCAGGCGGGCGAGCCGATGGGCATTGCTGTGCATCCGGTGGGCCTGGATGCCGATCCCGCCGCCCTGCCTATAGCAGAAAGCGTGATTACCGCCGAGATCGAACGCTGGCCGGAAACGGCACTGACGCGTGAACTGGCGTCTCATTCAGCCTTTGTGAACCGGGATATTTTCCCGCGTCTGGCCGATCGCCTGACGCAAAAACAACTGCTGGACCAGCTCAATCTGGCCACCGCGCCCTGGCAACTGCTGGCAGACAAGGGCGAATGGCCCGCCGTTTTCAGTCGTCTGGGTGAGTTGGCGATTGTTAAACGTCGCACCGGTGGCTATGACGGCCGCGGTCAGTGGCGATTACGCGCCAACGAAACAGCGACCTTACCCGACGACTGCTACGGCGAGTGCATCGTCGAGCAGGGCATTAACTTCTCAGGTGAAGTGTCGCTGGTCGGCGCGCGCGGTCACGATGGCAGCACCGTATTTTATCCCCTGACACATAATCTCCATGAAGACGGCATTCTGCGCACCAGCGTCGCCTTCCCGCAGGCGGATGCGCTACAGCAGCAACAGGCTGAAGCGATGCTGGGCGCTATCCTGCACGAGCTGAACTATGTTGGCGTGATGGCAATGGAATGTTTTGTCACACCGCAGGGTTTGCTGATCAATGAACTGGCTCCCAGAGTGCACAACAGCGGACACTGGACGCAGAATGGCGCATCAATCAGCCAGTTTGAACTGCACCTGCGTGCGATTCTGAATCTGGCCTTACCCCAGCCGGTGGTGATTGCGCCCTCGGTGATGGTCAATCTGATTGGCACCGCCATCAATCCAGACTGGCTGCAGCAGCCGCTTGTGCATTTGCACTGGTACGACAAAGCGGTGCGGGAAGGACGTAAGGTAGGTCATCTCAACCTTACCGACAGCGATCACTCCCGACTGAAAGCCGCGCTGCATGCGTTGCTGCCCCTGCTGCCTGCTGAATACGCCAGCGGTCTTCACTGGGCCACTGCCTGGCTGTAAGGACGATAATCGCCGTGCGCCGCATGAGTGCGCACGGCGTTTTTATGCGGCGTCGAACTTCCTGAACAACGCGTTGCCTTTCAGCAAACGCACGCCCAGCCAGCCCCCGCACAGCGACAGTAACAACGCGCCACACAAGGGCAAAGCCAGCCACAAAGTCCAGTCGGGCTGCCACGGGAAATCAAAGATTTTACGCTGTAATCCCCATAACGCCGCTTCGGCACCCACCGCCGCTGCCACGCCAGAGACCACGCCGATCAGCGCAAACTCCCACCACAATGTCGTGCGCAACAGGCGCTTGCCGGCCCCCAGCGTGCGGTACACGACCAGTTCCTGACGGCGCTGGCGCATGCCCACCTGAATCTGAGCCATCAGCAGCAATATGCCGCAGGCGGTTACCAGCACCACCATAATTTCCAGCGCCTGACTGACCTGCGTCAGCACCTGGCCGATCTGACGCATAATGCTGCCAATATCCAGCAGGCTCAGGGCCGGGAACTCGCGGTTGAGCTGGGCCAGTAGCCTGGGGTTGTTATCCAACCGGAAGCTGGTGAGCCAGGTCAACGGCTGGCTGTCGAGCGCGCCAGGCGGAAAGATAAAGAAGAAATTAGGCCGCAGACTTTCCCAGTCGACTTTACGCAGGCTGGTGATTTTGGCACTGAGCTGTTGCGTATCCCCCTCAAAGGTTAAGCTGTCGCCCAGCTTTACACCGAGCCGTTCCGCCAGGTCGACCTCCATCGATACTTCGCCCGCTTTCGGCGGCCAGCTGCCCGCCACCAGCGGATTATGCTGTGGAATAGCCGCCAGCGAGGTCAGGTTCAGCTCGCGGTTGAGCGCATTATCCCGTTCGGGATCGGCCGCTTTGCCATTTAGTTCGCTGAGGCGCATGCGGGCAATCGGATAAAAGGTTTCCGGTTTCACCTGATGAGCCTGCAGGAAGTCACGTACCTGCGGCACCTGATCGGCCGTCATATTGAGCAGGAAAAAGTTTGGGCTGTCGGCGGGCAACTGCTGTTGCCAGCGATCCAGCAGATCGCCACGCATCACCAGCAACAGCGCCAGCAGCATAAACGACAGGGAAAACGCGGCCAACTGGCTCAGCGTCATGGCGGGCTGTCGCAGCAGGCGATTAATTGCCAACCGTAGCGCCAGACTTCGCACCGTCAGACGGCGCAGAAGCAGTAACGTGCCCCAGCCAAGCAGCGCCAGCAGGCCCGCCAGTATCACCACCCCCGCCAGCAACGCCCACAGCATTTTACTGCCGCCGACCAGCGCAGCCAGTAGCCCCACCACCACGGCCCCCATCGCCGGTAAATATATTTTCAGCGGCCAGACGGTGGCAACGGCATCACGCCGTAATACGCGTAAAGGCTGAGTCGCCAGCAACAGGCGGTAAGGACGTAATCCCACCAGCAGGGAAATCACAAACAGCGATCCGATAGCCCACACCCACGGCCACAGGCTGGCGTCAGGTAAGGATGCTGGCAGAACGGGTTTGAGCATCGCCATCAACAGGGCTTCGACCGCCAGTCCCACCGCGCCGCCCGCCACGGCTGCCAGCAGTAATACCGCCAGCCACTGACCGATAATCAGCTTTTGCAACACGCCGCGCGTGGCGCCCAGAGTTTTCAGCACCGCCACCAGATCATACCGGCTACGGCAATAATGACTCATCGCCACCGCCACAGCCGCAATCGCCAGCATCAGCGTTAACAACGCCGACAACAGTAAAAACTGCTGCGCGCGCTGCATCGAACGCCCCAAGGCATCTTCGGAATTCTCGATACTGATCCAGCGTTGGCCGGTTTTAATTTGTGGCGTTATCCAGCGATCGTAATTTTCCAGCTGCTGCGGGTTGCCAGAAAACTTATAGCGCCAGGTAATACGGCTGCCGGGCTGGATCGCCCCGGTCTTATCGGCATCGGCCAGGTTAATCAGTAAACGCGGTGCCATCTCAAACGGATTGAAACCGCCATCCGGCTCCTGAATCACCTCTCCGGCAATGCGCAGCGTCGTGTCGCCGACATCAAGTTGATCGCCCACTTTCAGATTGAGCAGCGCCATTAAGCGCGGGGCGGCCAGCGCAGTGCCGGGCTGGGGCTTTACGCCCGGCGGGCGGGTTTGCAATTCACCAAACATCGGATAGTGGTTATCCACGGCCTTTACCGACGCCAGCTGCGGCGTCTGGTCGGCAAACGTCATGGTCATAAAACTCAGCTGACGGCTGACCGATAATCCCGTTTCCTGCGCTTTCGCCAGCCAGTCGGGCGGGGCCGCCGTGCTGGTACGCAGGGTACGATCGCCCGCCATAAAGTCGCGGCTCTGCTGACTCAGCCCCTTTTCCATGCGGTCGCTGATCGATCCCAGCGCCAGCACGCAGGCCACTGCCAGCGTCAGCGCCAGCCAGACGATTAACAATGAGGGCGAACGCCACTCACGCCAGAACCAGCGCCAGATCATTGCGCCTCCCACAGTTTACCGTCACGCAGACGCAAGCGCCGGTTGCAGCGCGCCGCCAGCTGCTCGTCATGGGTAACCAGAATTAACGTCGTGGCAAAATCGCGGTTCAGGGAAAACAGCAGGTCGACAATACGATCGCCGGTTTTACGATCCAGATTCCCCGTGGGTTCATCGGCAAACAGCAGTCCTGGGCGACCGCTGAATGCCCGGGCAAGCGCGACGCGTTGCTGTTCGCCGCCGGATAACTGTGCAGGCAGATGCTGCAAACGCTCGCCAAGGCCTAACTGCGTGAGCAACTCTCGTGCCTGGTCGCGGCTCTGGCGGTCGCTCTCACCGCGCAGCAGCGCAGGCAACTGGACGTTTTCCAGCGCATTTAACGTCGGCACCAGCATAAAAGACTGGAACACAAATCCCACCTGCTGCGCTCGTAAGGCTGCCCGCTGCTCTTCATTCATTTTATGCAACGGCTGGCCTAGCAGATGCACCTCGCCGTCGCTGCCGTCATCCAGACCGGCCAGAATACCTAACAGCGTGGATTTACCCGATCCCGACTCGCCAATCAGGGCGATTGTTTCAGCTGGTTTGACAACTAACTCAACTCCGGTAAGGATGGTTAACTGATGCTCTCCCTGACCCACGGACTTAGTAAGATGATGAACTTCAAGAATGTTTTCCGCTGGCATTATCCTTTCCTGTTATTGTGCTGTCTGTTGGTGTCCCGTCTTGCTGCGGCCGATACGTTGCTGGTACTGGGTGACAGCCTGAGCGCAGGCTATCAGATGTCGGCCAGTAAGGCCTGGCCCAGCCTGCTCGATAAAACCTGGCAGCAGCAGCCCAGAGTGATTAATGCCAGTATTAGCGGCGATACCGCCGCACAAGGACTGGCGCGCTTACCTGCCCTATTAAAACAGCATCAACCGCAGTGGGTGTTAATCGAATTGGGCGGTAACGACGGCTTACGTGGCTTTCCCCCGAAGGATATTGCACAAACATTAGGTACAGTCATTGAGCAGGTCAAAGCCGCCAGGGCTAAACCGATTCTGATGCAGATCCGTTTACCGGCTAACTATGGCCGTCGCTATACGGATGCGTTCAGCGCGATTTATCCGCAACTGGCGAAACAGCATGACATTCCTTTACTGCCCTTTTTTATGGAGCAGGTTTATTTAAAACCCGAATGGATGCAGCAGGACGGTATTCATCCCAATCCTGATGCCCAACCCTTTATCGCCGGACTGATGGCGAAAGAACTGACCCCATTAGTTAAGCAGTAGTTGTGCAAAAAAGGTAACACATGCAAAAAACCATTTTGATCACGGGCTGTTCGAGCGGCATTGGCCTGGTGGCGGCTAATGATCTGCTGGCGCGCGGTTATCACGTCATTGCGGCCTGCCGTAAAGCTGAAGATGTGGCGCGAATGCAAAGCCTGGGCTTTACCGGGCTGCTGTTGGATCTGGACGATCCTGACAGCGTTGACCGCGCCGCCGATGAGGTTTTGGCGCTCACAGATAACCGGCTGTTTGCCCTGTTCAACAACGCCGGCTTTGGTACCTATGGTCCGTTAAACACCATTACGCGTCAGCAATTCGAACAGCAGTTTTCCAGTAATGTGTTTGGCACCCATCAGCTTACTGTGCGGCTGCTCCCTGCTTTAAAGGCGTTTGGCAATGCCCGCATCATTAATACCAGTTCGGTGCTGGGCTTGATTTCCACGCCGGGGCGTGGCGTTTATGCTGCCAGTAAATACGCGCTGGAAGCCTGGAGCGATGCATTACGCATGGAGCTGCACACCAGCGGCGTGCGCGTCAGCCTGATTGAACCGGGTCCAATCCAGAGCCGCTTCACGGATAATGTGACGCAGGGCGAGCAGGATAATCCGGTGCTGAATCCCGGTCTGGCGGCGCGATTTACGCTGCCGCCTGAAGCCATTTTACCTAAGCTGCGCCATGCGCTCGAAAGCAAACATCCACGTTTACGTTATCCGGTGACGCTGGTCGCACACGCGATGGGCCTGTTGAAACGCCTGCTGCCAGGCTGGATACTGGATCGCATAATTCGCAGTCAGTAAAGGTATTGCGCGAATACAACTTGAAGCAGGGGCGGTCGGCCCCATATTCTTTAAACATTTTCTGCAAAGAGACTTAGTCATGTCACCACACGCTTCGATTATCGACATTAACGAATCCAACCTGCAACAGACCCTTGAGCAGTCAATGCAGATACCGGTGCTGTTCTACTTTTGGTCGGATCGCAGCCAACATTGCCAGGAACTGACGCCCGTGCTGGAACGGCTGGCTCAGGAATATGCGGGCCAGTTTATCCTTGCCAAACTGGACTGTGACAAAGAACAAAGGGTGGCGTCCCAATTTGGGTTGCGCTCCATCCCCACGGTTTACCTGTTCCAGAACGGCCAGCCTGTTGACGGTTTCCAAGGACCACAGCCGGAAGATGCCGTGCGCGCACTGCTGGAAAAAGTGCTGCCGCGCGAAGAAGAGTTAAAAGCCCAGCAGGCCATGGCACTGATGCAGGAAGGCAAACCGCTGGACGCATTACCTCTGCTAAAAGAGGCCTGGCAGCTTAGCAACAAAGACAGCGAAATCGGTTTTCTGCTGGCAGAGGTGCTGATTACCCTTAACCGCAGTGATGAGGCTGAAACGGTACTCAACGCCGTGCCGTTGCAGGATCAGGACACCCGTTATCAGAGCCTGATCGCCCAGATCGATTTACTGAAACAGGCGGCTGACACACCCGAAATTCAGCAACTGCAATCCCAACTGGAAACTGACCCGGAAAACGCCGAACTGGCGACCAAACTGTCGCTGCAACTGCATCAGGTCGGTCGTAATGAAGAAGCACTGGAACTGCTGTTCAACGTTATTAAGCGTGATCTGAACGCCGCTGACGGTCAGGCGCGTAAAATGTTGCAGGAGATTCTGGCGGCATTAGGCACGGGCGATGCGCTTGCCGCACGCTATCGCCGTCAGCTTTATTCCCTGCTTTACTGATGTAAGCAGAAAACGGGCCGAACGATTTGGCCCGTTCATCTGACAACCTGGAGGTTATATGCTCACCGTCATTCCTGTACTTATCCTGGTCGCCCTGGTCACCGTCTGGTCCGGTGTGAAAATTGTTCCACAAGGCTATCAGTGGACAGTCGAACGCTTTGGCCGTTATACCCGCACGCTTCAGCCCGGCCTGAGCCTGGTTGTCCCCTTTATGGATCGTGTCGGCCATAAGATTAATATGATGGAACGGGTGCTGGATATTCCCTCTCAGGAGATCATCTCCAAAGACAATGCCAACGTCACTATTGATGCTGTCTGTTTTGTGCAGGCTATCGATCCGGCGCGGGCAGCCTATGAAGTCAGCAATCTGGAACTGGCGATCCTTAATCTCACCATGACCAATATGCGTACCGTGCTGGGCAGCATGGAGCTGGATGAAATGCTGTCTCAACGTGACAGTATCAATACCCGCTTACTGCATATTGTTGACGAAGCCACCAATCCGTGGGGCGTGAAGATCACCCGAATCGAAATTCGTGATGTCCGCCCACCACAGGAACTGATTGGTGCCATGAACGCGCAGATGAAGGCGGAGCGGACCAAACGTGCCGATATTCTGACGGCGGAAGGCGTGCGTCAGGCCGAAATTTTACGCGCAGAAGGTGAAAAGCAGGCACAGATACTGAAAGCCGAAGGAGAGCGGACCTCCGCCTTCCTGCAAGCTGAAGCGCGCGAACGCCAGGCTGAAGCGGAGGCTCGCGCCACGAAGATGGTGTCAGAAGCCATAGCCGCTGGCGATATTCAGGCGGTGAATTATTTTGTGGCGCAGAAATACACGGATGCGCTGCAAAAAATTGGTGAATCCAGCAACAGTAAAGTCGTCATGATGCCGCTGGAAGCCAGCAGCCTGCTGGGTGCGATTGGTGGCATCAGTGAGCTGTTAAAAGAAACCCGCAACGAGTCGAAACGCTGATGGTGAGCGAGATCGTCGCACATCCGCACTGGTTCTGGCTGACGCTGGGCGGGTTATTACTGGCGGCAGAAATGCTCGGCACGAACGGCTATTTGCTCTGGAGCGGGCTGGCCGCCATGCTGGTCGGCATCACGGAATGGTTTTTGCCGCTGAGCTGGACCGCACAGGGCTGTCTGTTTGCCGTGTTGACGCTGGCCAGTGTATTTATCTGGCATCGCGTGATGCGTTACCGTGAGCGCAACCAGCAGCCAAACTCACTTAACCAGCGCGGCAACCAGATGATCGGCCTGCAGCTAACCCTGGACAGCGCGTTGCAAAATGGCATTGGTCATGTTCGCATCGGTGACAGCAGTTGGCGTGTTCAGGCAGACCAGAATTTGCCAGCAGGCGCGCTGGTCGAGGTCGTCGCGGTGGAAGGGATCACCCTGCGCATTCAGTCACGCTTGCCGCCAACCTGACTGCAGCAGCCTGCCAGGTTATTAATGATGGGGCAGTCAGCGCTGTCGTTGCCCGGACACGCCGCCGCCAGCGCCAGCAGCCGAGCGCGCATGGCGTGCAGCTCTTCAATATGTGCAGCAATTTCATCGGCTTTTTGCAACGTGCGGGCTTTCACATCCGCGCTGTGGCGATCGGGATCGTTAAACAGCCCGACCAGCTCGCGGCACTCATCCAGGGTAAAACCCACCTGGCGTGCCTGCCGCAATAAATTCAGTTCATCAAGATGGTGCGAATTATAATGCCGGTAGCCGTTATCGCCGCGTAATGGTGGCGTTACCACGCCCTTTTCTTCATAGAAACGGATGGCCTTGCTGGTTAATCCGGTCTTTTTCGCCACGGCACTAATGTTCATAACAGTTTTCCTGACCTTCCCCTTAACAGGGGGATTCTAAAAAGCACAGCCCGCGAGCTGCCGGGCTAAATCAGTATTTCATTATACTTCACTCAACCCCGGATTTACCGTTTTGCCCCGAGAACCGGCGCAGCAAAGGCAGTTCATAAAGAAAATTATAGCTCACCGTGCCGAGTAAAACGGGCTATGTCTTTGTATTAGAAGCCATGCGAAAGCTTCAGCATCGCTCAACTTTTAGTTTCAATAAACGTGAATGAAGCATAACCACCTATACAGGCTCAAACTCTGGGCCGCCTTTCATTTCGACATCAACCCAATAAAATATAAGAATAAAAATCTTGTCGATACGGAAAAATCCGATAAAATACCGCCGATTTGTAACAAATAACTATTCCTAAAAAATATAAAGGGGATTGGATTATGGCGTTAGTCAGCTGTCCAGAATGTCATAAGGAAGTGAGTGATTCAGCATTACGTTGTCCATCATGTGCAAAGCAGCTTAAAAAGCCGCGTCGTTCTTTTTTTGGCAAAATGGTTAAGTGGGTTTTCATCCTGTTTAACATTTTCATGGCCTATTGCCTTTTCGCGGGATTAGGTGGAAGTGGCGATGTGATAAATAACGCAGCTTCCGATGCAGAAAAAGCCGGTGCCGCGGTTGGCGCTGGTTTAGGTTTAATGGTGATTGGTACCTTTTGGGTTATTGGCGACATAATTATCGGGACGCTTGTCTTCTTCACTCGCCCCAAGAGATGATTAACCTACACTGCGCGCCTGCGCGTTGTTGCTCGAAACAAAGGTTCGCTTACGGTGAAGCTTCTGCAAAAGGCGCGTGGCAGCAAGCTATCCAGCTACAGCTTTCCCTCAGAAAGCGTTTACTGACTCAGGCCTGATGAAAGTTAAAAAAGCCCTGCTTATTAAGCGGGGCTTTTTCGTTATGGAATCCCCACGGGTGCCGACGCGCGAGTCGCGGTATTCCAGCTGTGATTAAAATTTATTAATTCAGTCATTCAGCATTTGACCTTCCCCTTGATGGAAGGTTTAACCTGAGCCACAGTCATATCTGAACGAGCACCCCTTACATCCGACAAAGGAGTCAACCATGTCAAACACGATTGTTCTGGCGCTGGACGGATTGTCCTGCGGCCACTGCGTAAAACGCGTCAAGGAAGCGCTCGAAGGGCGCGACGATGTCGAGCAGGCTGAGGTTACACAGCAGGAAGCCAGCGTGTCGGGCTATGCAGAGGCGACAGCCCTGATCGCCACCGTTGAACAGGCGGGCTACCATGCAACATTAAAAGCTGCGGGCACCCGCCCAAAGCCTGAGCCGTTGACAGCAGCAGAGCCGCCGCCGGAGGCGCTGACAACGGAGTCCCCTTCTCTTCCGGCAACCGAAAACCTGGCCGCTCACGTGCTGCTCATCGAGGGGATGAGCTGTGCCAGCTGCGTCAGCCGGGTAGAGAAAGCCCTTGAGCAGGTCAGTGGCGTGCAGCAGGCCCGGGTGAATCTGGCCGAGCGCAGTGCGCTGGTGATGGGTAACGTTGAACCCCATAAGCTGGTCGCCGCCGTGGATGCAGCCGGCTACGGGGCTGAAGTGGTCGACGACGAACAGCAACGCCGCGAGAAGCAGCAGCGCAGCGCCCGACGTGCCATGCAACGCTTTAGCTGGCAGGCAGGTATCGCACTGTTGTTTGGCGTGCCGCTGATGATCTGGGGCATGCTGGGCGACAATATGATGCTCACTGCGGATAATCACACCACCTGGCGGGTGCTCGGCATCGTAACGCTGCTGGTGATGGTGGCCGCAGGCGGTCACTTCTATCGCAGCGCCTGGCGCAGCCTGGTTAACCGCAGCGCAACGATGGATACCTTAGTGGCACTGGGCACGGCCGCCGCCTGGATCTACTCCTTCAGCGTGGTGATCTGGCCTGATTTTTTCCCGCAGCAGGCGCGCCATCTCTACTTTGAAGCCAGCGTGATGATTCTCGGCCTGATCAACCTGGGTCATGCGCTTGAGCAACGTGCACGCCAGCGCTCATCCCGAGCCCTGGAGCGCCTGCTCGATCTGACACCGGATCTGGCCAGAGTGATAACAGACCAGGGGGAAACCCTGATGCCGGTCAGTGCGGTACAACCCGGTATGACTCTGCGGCTGGTGGCGGGCGATCGCGTACCCGTCGATGGCGAAGTGCGGGAGGGCGAGGCCTGGTGCGACGAGGCAATGCTCACCGGTGAGGCGGTGCCGCAAAGTAAAACGCAGGGCGATAGCCTGTTTGCCGGCACGCTGGTGCAGGACGGAACGGTGCGCTTTATTGCCCGCGCAACCGGCGGCAACACCACGCTGGCGCGCATTATTCAGTTAGTGCGTAAGGCCCAGAGCAGTAAGCCGGATGTGGGCCGTCTGGCCGATCGTATCTCTGCCGTGTTTGTGCCGGTCGTCGTGCTTATCGCTCTGCTCAGCGCCGCGGTCTGGTATATCGCGGGGCCAGCGCCACAAATGGCCTATGCTCTGGTCGTGGCGACCACGGTACTGATTATTGCCTGTCCCTGTGCGCTGGGCCTGGCCACGCCGATGTCGATCATCGCCGGTACCGGACGCGCCGCCGAATATGGTGTGCTGGTGCGCGATGCGGATGCACTGCAGCGCGCCAGCCATATTGATACGCTGGTGTTTGATAAAACCGGAACGCTGACAAGCGGCACGCCGCAGGTCACCGATGTGGTGAGCTGGAACGGCAGTACGCGTCAATCGGTGCTGTCTGCGGCGGCAGCGCTGGAGCAGATGTCGGGTCATCCGCTGGCGAAAGCAATCCTTGCAGAAACAGGGGAGACTGTTCGAGCCGATATTGCGCAATTTCGTACAATACGCGGCAAAGGCGTAAGCGGCATACTCAACAACAGGACGCTATTACTCGGCAATGTCAGCCTGCTGAATGCGCACGGCGTGGATTGCCAACCGGCTCTGGCAGAGATTGACAGACTCACCCGGCAAGGCGCGACGCCGGTATTGCTGGCAGAAGACGGGCAGCTTACGGGACTGATTGGCTTGCGTGATACGCTGCGGCCCGAGGCAAAAGCAGCCTTGCAAAGGCTGCATCATGCGGGCTACCGACTGATTATGTTGACCGGGGATCATGAAAATACGGCCCAGGTTATTGCTCATGAGTCCGGTATTGATGAGGTAATTGCTGGCGTGCTGCCCGAAGGCAAAGCCGATGCGATTAGCCAGTTGCAACAGCAAGGGCAACGCGTCGCGATGGTGGGCGATGGCATTAATGATGCCCCGGCGCTGGCGCAGGCTGATGTCGGTATTGCGATGGGCGGCGGCAGCGACGTGGCTGTGGAAACCGCAGCGATTACCCTGATGCGAGCCGATCTGCATGGCGTAGTCGATGCCTTGAAAATTGCCTCCGCCACCCTGGGCAATATCCGGCAGAACCTGTTTGGTGCGTTTATCTATAACATTATCGGTATTCCCTTGGCGGCGGGCGTGCTCTTTCCCTTTACTGGCCTGCTGCTCAGCCCGGTGTTTGCCGGGGCAGCGATGGCGCTGTCGTCCATCACCGTGGTGAGTAATGCTAACCGCCTGCTGCGCTATAAGCCCCGCGTTTAGCAATAACTGCCCTGCTCTGTCTTTCGTGACGCGATCCCGCTAGCATGGTTTCTTTAACACAGTGAAGGACAGGGAATGACAGCGCGCCTTTTGCAACGTTTACGTAACTGGATTAACCCGCTTTTCCCTACCAGTTATCGTTGGCCAGCCGTAGATATTCAGTCTGGCGAATGCCGGTTTCATCTGGTAGGAAGCATTCATATGGGCACTCGTGACATGCAGCCCCTGCCGGTCCGGCTGCTACAGCAGTTACAAAAAGCCGACGCGCTGGTTGTTGAAGCGGATATTACTCAGGGAGGATCGCCGTTTGAAAACACGGAGGAACGTCCGCCACTGACCGCCAGAATGGATGATGAGGCGCTGGCGAAGCTTGAAACACTGTGTAATGAAACCGGTTTATCCCTGAGCCGGTTCGATACCTTACCGGCCTGGCAAATTGCCCTGATGTTACAGGCTCAGCAGGCGCAGCGGCTGGGTTTGCGTCCTGATTACGGCATTGATTATCAGCTACTGCAGGCGGCGCGGGCGATGGATAAACCCGTGATTGAACTGGAAGGTGCGCAGGCACAAATCACCCTGCTGAAATCATTACCTGACGACGGCATGGCGCTGCTGGCAGATACGCTCACCCATTGGCACACTAACGCGCGCATGTTGCAAACGATGGTGAGTTGGTGGCTGGAAAGCCCGCCGCGCGAGCCGCAAATTGCTCTGCCTGCGACCTTCAGTCAGACACTGAACGACACGCTGATTAGCCAGCGTAACAGCCAGTGGTGCGATTATTTACGCACTCTGCCTGCTGGTCAGTACGTGGTAGCGGTCGGGGCACTGCATTTATACGGCGAGAACAACCTGCCGGGCATGATGCGCGCGGAATAAAACGAGCAAAAAAAGAGAGCCGACAGTCATATCGGCTCTTCAAAGAGGAATGTGTTAATGATTTTAGTTGTCGCCAACAACAGGATTGCTGGCGCGAGGCAATTCTCGCCTAAAGCACATTATTTCGCCACATTTATTGTTCAATAATACGTAATAAGATTTTTCCGAATAAGAGACTACCATGACGCCTGCGGTAAAACTGCTGGAAAAACAAAAAGTCAGCTTCACTTTGCATCCTTATGAACATGACAGCAACGAAACCAGTTTTGGTGACGAAGCGGTCCGTAAGCTAAATCTGGATGCCCGGCAGGTGTACAAAACCTTGCTGGTGGCGCTGAATGGCGAGGCTAAACACCTTGCTGTGGCGGTCACGCCTGTCGCCACCCAGCTCGATCTCAAGAAGGTGGCAAAGGCGTTCAATGCCAAAAAAGCCGAGATGGCCGATCCCATGCTGGCGCAGCGCATCACCGGTTATCTGGTGGGCGGCATCAGTCCGCTGGGGCAAAAAAAGCGGTTGCCGACGGTGATCGACAGCTCGGCTAACGACTTTGCCACGCTGTTTATTTCAGGCGGTAAGCGCGGGCTGGATATTGAATTGAGCCCACAGGATCTCTCCCGGCTGTTGGATGCCCCGTTAGCGGATATCGCCCGGCGCGATTAAGCCGGTGGCAGCGCACAGAGTTGATCGATCATCCAGCGCCCAGCGGGACCGGGCGGATTGCGGCGTGACCACACCACTTCGACGGCAATGCGCTGCGGCCATCCCGCTATTGGCAGTTCCCGGAGTACACCGTGCCCGCACTGTTTCACCAGCCAGCGGGGTAAAATACTCCAGCCAAAACCCTGTTCCGCCATTTCCAGCAGCACATAATAGGTCTGCGCAGACCAGGCGCGCCCTTTCGGCGCGCTCTCACGTTTCGCTGTCCAGGTATTAAGACGAAGATGACGAAGCGGTTCAAGCTGACTTTCGTTTACCGAGGATTGTTGGGCCACGGGATGATCCCGATGCAGATAAATACCTAACTCGGCATCGACCTGTAGCCGGGCGACCGCGATGTCGGCAGGAAGCGTCGGCTGGGCACGTATCACTCCAATGTGGGCCCGTCCCTCTTGCAACAGCTCCAGGACATCCGCATCTTCCGCCGCGATCCCTTCCAGCTCCACATCCGGGTAGTGCGCCTCAAACTGCTTCAGTAAACGCTGGTGGTAGTCGGTTTGCCAAAAGTCTGACACCGCCACGCTCAGCCGCGGCTCAACGCCTTCAGACAGCCGCGTTGCCAGCGCATCCAGTCGCTCACTGGCGGCAAGAATTTGCTGCACCTGAGGCAACACGCGTCGCCCCTGCTCGGTGAGCAGTGGCTGGCGACCGCGCCGGTCAAAGAGGGCAAAACCCAGATCTTCTTCCAGATTGACCACGGCCACACTGATGGTGGACTGACTTTTTTTCAGTGCACGAGCGGCGGCAGAAAACGATCCGCTGGCCACGGTCTGTACAAAAGCTTCCAGAGATTCGGGTGAATAACGCATGTAAACCATCGCTTTTATCGATAGATGATCATTTTATCTTAGCATTTTGACGTGGGAGAATGCGCAACCTGAACAAAGGAGATCGAAATGCAAACCCGTTCAATCACAGAACGCATCGCACATGCCACCCTGTTTGAAGGTCTGGCCATCGTCACTATCGCCCCGCTGGCGGCATGGATTATGGATAAACCCCTGTTTCAAATGGGTGCGCTGGCGATCATGTTGTCTACGGTGGCGATGCTGTGGAATATGATTTACAACAGCGTGTTTGATCGGTTTTACCCGGCCGGGCAGAAACGCAGCGCCCTGCTTCGTATCCTGCACGCGCTGGGCTTTGAAGGCGGTTTTATCCTGATAGGTTTGCCATTGGCCGCCTGGATGCTGGAGATTTCGCTGTGGCAGGCCTTTTTAATTGAAGTGGCGTTTTTTCTGTTCTTTCTGCCCTACACCTTTGTCTACAACCTGGTCTGGGACAAGCTGCGTCCGCACTGGTTAGCCCGCAAATCCTGCCGCGTCTGATAAACAGCAGGGAGGCCACCTCCCTGCTCGTGCTTAATGCTGCGTCGCGCTTTCACTGTTCCAGTGTCGGATCCATGTCAGCACCATTTTGGGATAGCGCCGAAGCGGCGTCGCTTCTTTCGCGCCATTCTGCGGCGTGGCCGCGGGCTCAGCCTGATAGATAACACTTTCATGCGGCTGGTAGTCGTTGACGTTCACCGGAGAATGCGTGCTCACCCAGTCTCGCAACACCTGGGCATCTGGCTTGCCGCTGTTAACATAACCCGGATGCGTATCAATTCGCGGATAGCCATCACCGCCTGCGGCATTAAAACTGTTCGTCGCCATACGGTAGGTTTTTTCATCCGCCAACGGCTGGCCGTTGATGCCCACCTGACTGACTGCATTGCCGTTAGCGATGAGGCTGACATTGGCTAACTGGGCGAAGCCGCCTGAATCGGGTTTGATATTTGCCACCACCGCCAGATAGCGTCTGATTTCTGCGCCCGTCATCGTCACGGAAACCACATGATTGCCGAAAGGTTGTACCTGTAACAGATCGCGCCAGGTTACCGGGCCTGATTTAAGCGAAGTGCGGATACCGCCGCCGCTCATCACAGCAAAGTCAGCCTGCGTCGCCGCCATCTGTGCACGCAATATCAACTGCCCGATAGCGCTTTGTGTAAAGCGCACTGTCTCTTTTTCGCCGGGGAAATCCCCTTTCATGCTGCCGACATTCACCAATAGTTTGGCATCAGCTCGCTTTTGAAAAGGCGTCAGTAATTTCATCATTGCGGTGTTATTGGGGATCGCTTGCTGCCAGGTAAGCCAGGACTCACTGCCATCATGGTTTTTGATTTTGTGCTTGAGGTTAACCGGTATGAGTTGATAGGCCTCCAGGGTTAATTCCCCATTGCGATAGATAAAATCGCCGCGGCCCACGTATTTGCCCCATTTTTCCGCCTGCATAATCCATACGCCGTTCTGACGGTCAGGCTGACAGGGTTGGCCTGGCAGGTAGTCTTTACGACTGACATTCTCTTTTTCCATACATACCGCATCATGAGAGTGCCCGCCGACGATCACATCAAGTGTGCCTTTCGGCAGACTGCGCGCCAGCGTCACGTCACCTATACCGTTACTGCCGTGCTTACCATCGTCGTAATGACCAAGATGAGTTAATGCCACGATAACGTCTGGCTTGTCGCTGGCACGCAGCTCGGCCACGGCCTTTTCCGCTTCGGTAACGGGATCGCGGAATTCGATGTCGGTTAACTGTGCAGGGTTCGTCAATTTGGCGGTATCCGGCGTGATCAACCCGAGCACAGCGATTTTCAGCCCCATGCGCTGAAAGACAGCCCAGGGTTTAAACAGGCGTTTACCAGTGCTTTTTTGGTAGACGTTAGCGGCCAGGAAAGGGAATTTGGCCCATTTTTCCTGTTTACGCAGGACGGCGAGCGGTTTATCAAACTCGTGATTACCCAATGTCATGGCATCATAGCCAATCAGGTTCATACCGCGGATATCGGGTTCAGCATCCAGTTCATCCGATTCAGGCACGCCGCTGTTAACATCGCCCGCAGACAAAATTAGCGCGCCACCGCCTTTGGCCTGGATGGCGTAACGTTGCGTATCCATCAGCGTTTTTTGCGCAGCCAGCCCATATTCGCCCTGCTCATTAAACCAAAAATGACCATGCTGATCGTTGGTGTGCAGAATGCTGAAACGGTAGCTCCGGTCAGGCTGGGCGGCCTGGGTTAATATGGATGACAGCATCACCAGTAGTGCCAGACCTGCTCTTGCCCATCGAGATAACACCACAGCCCTTCTCCTTTAATGATTGTCCGTTTAATCCTGCGGGAAACAGGCCTTTTCTGTATTGCATCTTAACCGCGGTGGCCCAGCGTCCATAAGGCGTTGTCTGTTCCAGTATGGCCGATAATGTGGCCCGACAGGCAACCCCAGTGGTTCGATTTTACCTGCCGCGCACTCTAACACCGCGAATACAGGACGCGCGTAAGTTGCCGTACCGTTATTCTTTTGTTTATTAAATAACCAACAGGGTTAACAGCTTCATCGTTATGTTGATGAAGTTAACATCATAATGATTTTCCGCATTGATGCGTACGTCGTAAAAATAAACATACCCGAGATCTTCACCGCGCGGTTCCGTTATGCCATCACAATAGATTGTTTTAGCATCACTTCCACGACAGGCAGCTATACGTCAGGTCGGTGCGTGATCTGCCCCTCCGACCCAGGCGGCTAAATGGCTTCAGCAAATCCCGATCTGATTGCGGTTAGTGACTGTTGTCAGCGCATTAGCGCGTCATTGACGTCACCTCTGTGTCATTTAAGGGGAGTAAAATTTTAATCTTGTGCTCTCGGCTCAGCGCTGAATCAGTCGATAAGCGGGATAAGTGATAAAAACAGCCTTTCGATTGCATTTTTCTTGTATTTGCATATTTTTTTCTGTTAATCCCACAAATTATTCAGCGATCCTTTCCGATATGCATTAAACTCATTTGTTACAACCGGATACATTTACATCCAAGGAGACTGGCATGCATCACACCACACCGTTGATTACGACTATCGTCGGGGCTCTGGTCCTGGCTTTTCTCCTTGGCATGCTGGCAAACCGATTACGAATTTCACCCTTAGTGGGTTATTTAGTCGCCGGCGTGCTGGCGGGGCCTTTTACGCCGGGGTTCGTGGCAGATACCAATCTGGCACCCGAACTCGCGGAACTTGGTGTTATCCTGCTGATGTTCGGCGTCGGTCTGCACTTCTCACTGAAGGACCTGATGTCGGTAAAGCGGATAGCCATTCCCGGTGCTATCGCGCAGATCGCCGTGGCGACCTTACTGGGAATGCTGATGTCGTGGGCGATGGGCTGGTCATGGATGACGGGCTTAGTGTTCGGTTTGTGTCTTTCTACCGCCAGTACCGTGGTGTTGCTGCGCGCACTGGAAGAACGCCAGCTTATTGAAAGCCAGCGCGGCCAAATCGCGATTGGCTGGTTGATTGTTGAAGACCTGGTAATGGTGCTCACGCTGGTCCTGTTACCCGCCATTGCCGGCATGATGGAGCAGGGAAATGCCAGCGCCAGCCTGGTGATATGGGATCTGGTCTGGACCATCGGTAAGGTTGCCGCCTTTATGGTGTTAATGATGGTGGTGGGCCGCCGTGCTGTGCCCTGGATTCTGGCGAAAAGTGCCGCCACCGGCTCGCGTGAGCTGTTTACGCTGGCCGTATTAGCCCTGGCGCTGGGGATTGCGTTTGGTGCCGTCGAGTTCTTTGATGTTTCCTTTGCCCTGGGCGCTTTCTTTGCCGGTATGGTGCTGAACGAGTCCGAGTTAAGCCAGCGCGCTGCCCGTGACACGCTGCCGCTTCGTGATGCCTTTGCGGTGCTGTTCTTTGTCTCTGTCGGGATGCTGTTTGATCCGATGATTCTGGTAAAAGAGCCGCTGGCGGTGCTGGGTGCGCTGGTGATTGTCGTCATAGGGAAATCTGCGGCAGCCTGGCTGCTGGTATCGCTGCTGGGCCATTCACGCCGAACTGCAATGACCATCTCGGTCAGCCTGGCGCAAATTGGTGAGTTTGCCTTTATTCTCGCCGGGCTTGGCATCTCGCTCGGCCTGCTGGATGAAGAAGGGCGTAGCCTGGTGCTGGCTGCTGCAATCCTCTCGATTATGATCAACCCGGTCCTGTTTACGTTGCTGGGCCGTTACCTGTCCCGTAACGAAACGATGGAGCAACAGACGCTGGAAGAGGCGCTGGAAGAGGAGCAGCAGATTCCCGTGGATGTCTGTCAGCATGCGGTGATTGTCGGCTATGGCCGCGTAGGCAACCTGCTGTGTGAACAACTGACGGCGCTCAATATCCCGGTAGTCGTGGTTGAAAGTTCGATTCCACGCGTGAAAGCGTTACGCGATCAGGGTGTCCGGGCGGTGCTGGCCAATGCTGCCCGTGCCGACACCATGGCGTTAGCCCGCGTAGACTGTGCGTCCTGGCTGCTGATCACGATTCCCAACGGTTACGAGGTGGGAGAAATCGTCACCGCCGCCCGCCAGAAAAAAGCGGACATCAACATCATTGTGCATGCACATTACGACGATGAGGTGGAGTACATTCTGGAACGCGGCGCAAACTATGTGGTGATGGGCGAACGCGAGATTGCCGCCAGCATTATTCAGAAACTGCAGGACGACATGGCGCAGGAGCAGCACAAGCTGGCCAGTGAAGGCCGCAGTTAAGCACCGCAGTCTGACTCACGCCCCGCATCACATTGCGTCGATGCGGGGCGGTTTATCTCTCCGGACTTAACGATCCCAGTAAGACTCTTCCAGACTGTCTTCCCGCTCGGGTAAACCGCGCGTCAGTCGGGGCGAGTGCTGATTCAGCACCTGATAACTGACCCGATTCGCATATTTACAAACCTGAGCCAGCGACGAATAGGTCAGATAAGCGCGCGCATGTTTACTGGAATTGGGCACATTACGGCGATGATAGTTATTTGCCGTAATATCGTGCAGTAACGCCGCAAGCGCGCCATCCCCTGCCCCGTTGGTATTCATTATCTTCTCCGGCCCGCCCATATAAGGGGCGATATGAGAGAAAATGCGTAACGGCTGCTGGCAATCCTGTTTGCGCATCGCGCGGCTAAATTCGTACAGGTTGAATTCTGCAATCGCGCCCGGCAAGAGCGGATGATTCGTTTTGCGCTTAAACGCATCTTCGGTATAACCGGCCATATACAATCCGGTCGGTCCTGCGGTACACAACACCAGATCAACCCATTCCAGTGCGATATCCGATGCCAGCAGAGGATCGGCTTCGCCCGTCAGCGCCAGGGCTTCTTCTTCATTCATCGCCACAATAGAAACATGATCGCGCAGAAAATCGCGCCAGAACTGTGGATTGTCGCCAATCACATGTTTGGTGCCCAGCGTCAGCACCACGGGCACGTTATGGCGCTTCGCGTATTCAATCGCTTTTAACGTTGCCTCGGGCATAGGCTCACCTGCTTCACTGCGGATGAGATAGGAGGTCAAGACCAGGGCAGAAGCGCCTGCGATAACGTCTTCCGGGACGTTTTCCGCCTTAAGCTGGTTCATTTGCCCCGGGCTGATGGCAAAGGTACGATCGCCCTGATCGCCAATCAGCGTAAAGCAGCGACCTATCGCGCCGTCTACGCCCTGCAGATAGTTAAGGTCCATTCGGCTGGAGGTATTACAGAGATAACGGTAGGCATAACCGCCAATCTGGATATTGTTACACATCACGCCCAGCAGTACGGAACGGTCATCCGCCAGCACCGAGAAATTATGCAGCGTATTACCAATCGTGCCGCCCGCGAACTGATGGGTCACCAGTTCGTCACGCATGAGTTCAGCATACAGCGCTTCCGCAACGGCATCGTCAATCACCAGCGAATGACCGGCGCTCAGGCCGTAGCGAACAAGAAAAGCATCATCGACTTTAGCTTCGATATCGACCAGCGTCTGATCGATGCCGACCACCCAACTGCCGTCTTCACTATCAAACGGGGAGGACTGCAACAGCGGATCGCGGGCGCTAACGGGGAAGTAGTGTTTGGATTTACGTTTGCCGGGAAATTTCATGGTAACTGCCGTGAGGAAAAACAGGCAGAGAAGCATATCACATTCTCTGCCGTGACTTTAACGGCGCGCGTTGACCTATTGCGTCATCATCTCAATGTGTTCTTCAGCGGCATTCAGCACAGAGATATCTGCACGTTTCAACCCAACGCCGTGCACCACGTTTTCACTGCGCATCTCTTCAGGGTTGCCAGACTGCCTGCTGACAAGCAGGACGCATTCTGGCACTAAATTGACCCGTCGCAGCCGGGCTTATCTTGCTGATTATGGTTTCTTGATGAGGGGATGCGAGAAAACGAAGGGAATGGTCACGGAGAGGCAGGAGAGAAAAGCGATGACGGCAAAAGGGGCCAGCGAACCCGGCCCCAATAAGCTTAGCCGAGAATCTTAGCCAGCTCTGCACTCACGTCGGCCACATTGCGTGTACCGTCAATTTTGTGATACTCGGTGTTGCCCGCTTCCGCTTCTTTACTGTAGTAAGCAATCAGCGGCGCAGTCAGATGATGGTATTCCACCAGACGTTTGCGGACCGTTTCTTCCTGATCGTCTTTACGAGTGGTCAGCTCATCACCGGTCACGTCATCTTTGCCTTCCACTTTCGGTGGATTGAATTTGACATGGTAAACACGGCCTGACGGCGCGTGAACACGGCGGCCCACAATACGCTCAACAATCAGTTCATCCGGTACGGCGAACTCCAGCACATAATCCACTTTAATACCGGCTTCTTTCATTGCGTCAGCCTGAGGAATGGTGCGTGGGAAACCATCAAGCAGGAAACCGTTTTTGCAATCTTCCTGCGTGATGCGCTCTTTAACCAGCGCAATGACCAGCTCATCAGTAACCAACTTGCCGGCATCCATGATGGCTTTCGCCTGGTTGCCAAGTTCGGTGCCAGCTTTAACAGCTGCACGCAGCATGTCGCCAGTGGAGATCTGCGGAATGCCGTATTTCTCCATGATGAATTGGGCTTGAGTCCCCTTACCTGCGCCCGGAGCTCCGAGCAGAATAATACGCATTGCGTAAATCCCCTTGCGAATCGCATTGATGAATCTGAGAAGCGGAAGAACATACCATTATGACCCGCCCATCACAAGAAAACGGCGGGTCAGGAAAAACTAGTGTACTGGCTTTAGCGCGCGATAGCAGTGCGTCAGGTCAGTCAAAGGCCATTTTCGGACTGGTGGCTTAAGCTGAAGGGATTTCGTCGCGTTTGCGCAACAAAACCGCTCACCGACAGCCGGCCAGCGTCGCAGAAAGAAAAAAACCGGTGAGGTTATCACCGGTTTTATCGTTTTACGCCGTCAGTAACTGGTTCATACGGCGGATAAACTGGTTAGGATCGTCCAGCGTACCGCGCTCTGCCAGCAGTGCCTGATCCAGTAACAGCTCAATCCACTCACCAAAGCCAGTTTCATCCTGCGTCTCCGCCACGCGTTTCACCAACGGGTGATCGGGATTGATTTCAAAGATGTATTTCACTTCTGGCACGTCCTGACCTGCTGCGGCGAACAGTTTGGCCATTTGGGTGGTCATTTCGTTCGCATCCGTGGTCACAATCGCTGGCGTATCGGTCAGACGATGCGTGAGGCGCACGTCTTTAATACGCTCACCCAGCAAGGTCTTCACGCGCTCAACAAACGGCTCCAGAGCTTTTTCGGCTTCTTTCTGCTCTTCCGTCTCTTCGTCAGCCAGTTTATCCAGCGTATCATCAGCTTTGCTGACAGACTGGAAGGTTTTACCGTCGAACTCGGTCAGGTAGCTCATCATCCACTCGTCAATGCGATCGGACAGCAGCAGAACTTCGATACCTTTCTTACGGAACAGCTCCAGATGCGGGCTGCTGTTGGCGGCGGCATAGCTGTCGGCCGTGATGTAGTAGATCTTCTCCTGCCCTTCTACCATGCGACTGACGTAGTCTTCCAGCGAGACAGTTTGCGCCGCGCCTTCGCTTTGGGTAGTGGCAAAGCGCAGCAGTTTGGCAATCGTTTCTTTGTTTGCGTGATCTTCCGCCGGACCTTCTTTCAACACCAGACCGAATTCTTTCCAGAACGTCTGGTATTTCTCGCTATCGTCTTTCGCCAGTTTATCCAGCATCTGGAGAACACGTTTGGTCAGCGCGCCACGCAGGCTCTGGGTTACGCGGCTGTCCTGCAGGATTTCACGCGATACGTTAAGCGGCAGATCGTTTGAGTCAATCAGGCCACGCACGAAGCGCAGGTAATTCGGCATAAACTGCTCAGCGTCATCCATGATAAACACGCGCTGCACGTACAGCTTCAGGCCATGTTTATGATCGCGGTTCCACATGTCAAAGGGCGCGCGAGCCGGGATATAAAGCAGGCTGGTGTACTCCTGTTTACCTTCTACGCGGTTGTGGCTCCAGATAGCCGGGTCGCTAAAATCGTGGGCGATGTGTTTATAAAACTCGTTGTACTCTTCATCGCTGATGTCTGATTTGTTGCGGGTCCACAGTGCCTGGGCTTTATTGATTTTCTCCCAGGTGGTGGTGCCGGTTTCTTCATCTTTGCTTTCGATTTCTACCGGCAGGGCGATGTGATCGGAGTATTTTCCAATAATATTGCGGACGCGCCAGCTGTCGAGGAACTCATCTTCGCCTTCGCGCAGGTGCAGGGTAATTTCAGTACCGCGCTCGGCTTTGCTGATATCGGCAATGGTGTAATCCCCTTCGCCAGCCGATTCCCAGAAAACGGCTTCGTCTTCTGCCGCGCCCGCCGCACGGGTGCGCACAGAGACTTTATCTGCGACGATAAATGCAGAGTAGAAACCCACACCAAACTGACCAATCAGTTGGCTGTCTTTTGCCTGGTCTGAACCCAGAGATTCCAGGAAGGATTTGGTGCCTGACTTAGCAATAGTTCCCAGGTTTTCAATCACTTCATCACGACGCATGCCGATACCGTTATCGCTGAGCGTAATGGTCCGGTTGTCCTTATCCACAGAGAGACGCACACGCAGGTCGCCATCGCCTTCATACAGGCTGGCATCAGACAGCGCGCGGAAACGCAGTTTATCTGCCGCATCCGAAGCATTGGAAATCAGCTCACGCAGGAAAATCTCTTTGTTTGAATAGAGAGAATGGATCATCAGGTGCAGAAGTTGTTTTACCTCTGACTGAAAGCCACGAGTCTCTTGTCCTTTCATGGTCATTGCTACCTCAACAGAATCAGATTTAACGAACGTTGAGGAGGATGTGGGGATAAATGAGAGGTTTTCAAGCCGGTGTCTTTCACAACACCGGCAAGCGTTTAAAATTTAATCTTTTGCCGACCGGCCAGCGAGTGGGACAGCGTGGTGCCATCCACCATTTCCAGCTCACCGCCCATCGGAACCCCATGCGCAATACGGGTGGCATCAACGCCATACTGACCGCACAATTCAGCGATGTAGTTCGCGGTGGCTTCGCCTTCCACGGTAGGATTGGTGGCCAGAATCACTTCATGAAGCGTTTCTTTTTCCAGCCGTTGTTCCAGTCGGTCAAGACCGATATCGCCCGGACCAATGCCGTCAAGCGGCGAAAGATGGCCCATTAACACGAAATAACGGCCGGCAAATTGCCCGGTTTGCTCAATAGCATGGATGTCGGCCGGACTTTCCACCACGCAGATTTGACCATTTTGCTGACGCCGTGGATTGGCGCAAATGGTACAGATTTCCTGCTCGGTGAAGGTGCGGCAATCGGCACAGTGGCCGATTTCCGACATGGCCCGGGTCAGTGCCTGCGCCAGCCGCATTCCGCCACTCCGATCGCGCTGTAGCAGTTGAAACGCCATGCGTTGTGCCGACTTAGGCCCAACGCCGGGTAAACAGCGCAATGACTCCATTAATGACTCTAGCAGTGGGCTGGTTTGCATCAGAACGGCATCTTGAAGCCTGGTGGCAGCTGCATACCTGAAGAGACAGAGGCCATTTTCTCTTTCTGCACTTCATCAATGCGGCGAGCGGCGTCGTTGAACGCGGCGGCAATCAGGTCTTCCAGCATATCTTTGTCGTCCTCAAGCAGGCTCGGATCGACTTCTACCCGGCGGCAGTTATGGGCACCGTTGATCGTGACCTTAACCATGCCAGCACCTGATTCACCCGTGACTTCCAGGGCGGCAATTTCTTCCTGAACCTGGGCCATTTTGTCTTGCATCTGCTGGGCCTGTTTCATCAGGTTGCCCAATCCGCCTTTACCAAACATAGTTTTCTCTCTCTGCTGAGGCTACAACGCGGTTTATTCAGACCGTTGCAGCGTGTTCAAACGGGTCGAATGCTTTCCTCATCCAAATCGGCATCAAAAAAGCGACGAAGGGTTTGAATGTGGGTGTCACTCAAGATTGACTGACGCGCCTGCGCCAGCTTCTCTTCATAAATGGCCTGACGCCACTCCAGTGGCGTCAATACCGTAGAATTATCGTCTTCAATTACCGACAGTTCAACCTGATGCCCTGCTGCCTGACTCAATGCGGCGCTCAGGGCCTGCTGCGCCGACGCAGAATTCAGGTGGCGCTGGCTGGAGCGTAGATGCAGGCAAATGCCGTTATCCGTGGTTTCTTTCCATGCATTCAGTGCCAGTTGCTGAACCAGCTTAGGCAGCGGTAAACCTGCGACTTCTGCCGCCCATTCATCTCGCTGCTGGGCTTCCTCCGCCAACCGCGCGGCCAGCTCAGGATTTTTCTCATGCTCAAGCGCAGAACGCAAGGCTTTTGGCGTCGCGACCGGCTCGACGACGACCTCGGTCACCGGCGTTTGCGCTTTCCAGCGGTATGCCTCTTTTTTTACCGGTGCCGCAGGCGCGCTGTCCCGCACGCGCTGCTGGCTACGTTCGGTAACAGAGGCCAGTCGTTCCAGCGCGGAGTTGGCCGGCCGCGCACCTGGCGCTGCCGGCTCACTCTTTTTTGCTTTGTTTGCTCCCTGGCGCAGCAACTGGGTGCGCGCCTGCAGGAGCTGGCTGGTGGAACTGGATAGTGAGGGATCGGGCGACGCAGGCGGCACAGCCTGCTGAGTGACAGCCGGTTCCGGTGCTGCCATTTGCGGCTGCGCGGCGGGCGTTTTCTCTGTAGGTTGAGCCGCCACAGTCTGCACTGGTGCCGGGGCAGACTGCGCGGTCAGCGTAGGACGCGCAACCGGTTCGGCGATTGCCGCCTTAGGATGAAACGCCAGTGCACGCAACAGCGTCATCTCGATGCCCATGCGCCGATCGGGCGCGAGTGGTAAATCTTTGCGCCCCATAAGCAGGGTTTGGTAATACAGTTGAAGATCGGCCGGTGGCACGGCGCGCGCCAGTTCACGCAGGCGTAGCGCATTACTCTCTTCGTCGTCATTGAGCGACGCAGGCAGTAGCTGCACCATAGCAATGCGGTGCAGCAGGCGCAGCATCTCAACCAACAATGCTTCCCACTCAACGCCGCGTGATGCCGCCTGGGCCAACAGCGCCATCATGTGCTCTCCGTTGCCTTCGACCACCGCTTCAAGCAGACCCAGCGGCTGTTCATCGTCAAGCGTACCCAGCATCGTACCCACGGTGGCGCTGGTCACGCTGCCCTCGCCCATCGCAATCGCCTGATCGGTAAGGCTTAACGCATCACGCATACTGCCATCGGCGGCTCTGGCAAGCAGTTGCAGGGCACGCGGCTCACGCGAGATCTGCTCCTGCTCTAAAACATGATCCAACTGCTGGCGAATCTGATCGACGTCGAGCGCTTTGAGATGAAACTGGAGACAGCGCGACAGAATCGTCACCGGCAGCTTCTGGGGATCGGTGGTCGCCAGCAAAAACTTAACGTGTGAAGGCGGTTCTTCCAGGGTTTTCAGCAGCGCATTAAAGCTGTGGCGCGACAGCATGTGCACTTCATCGATCAGGTAGACCTTGAAGCGGCCACGCGCCGGCGCGTACTGCACGTTGTCGAGCAGATCGCGCGTGTCTTCGACTTTGGTGCGCGAGGCGGCATCAATTTCAATTAAATCGACAAAACGCCCCTGCTCAATCTCGCGACAGTTATCGCACTGGCCGCACGGCGTGGCGGTAATGCCCGTTTCGCAGTTAAGGCCTTTCGCCAGCAGACGGGCAATGGTCGTTTTCCCTACGCCCCGCGTGCCGGAGAAGAGATAAGCATGATGGATGCGTCCCAGAGACAATCCATTCGCCAGCGCCGTCAGAACGTGTTCCTGACCGACAACATCAGCAAACGCCTGTGGACGCCATTTTCGGGCAAGTACCTGATAGCTCATGTGGTTTCGACGAATTTGGATGGAAATGTGAGCGCAGACGCACTGCAACCCCTGTATATGATTGCAGTAGTCTACCAGCTACGCTTTCACCTATCACTCGTTATCTTGAACAGGGAAAGATGAACGGCCTCAGCAGATTGTGAGGCCATAAGCGAGGCTTAGTGGCCGGGGAAATTGACCAGGCTGTAGCTGTCAACGCCCAGCGCCTTGAGACGTGCTTCACCTGCCAGATCGAACAGGTTGATAATAAATGCCGCATCTTTAACTTCACCGCCGGCACGACGAATCAGTTTGATGGTCGCTTCGAGCGTCCCGCCGGTGGCGAGAAGGTCGTCTACCACCAGCACCACATCGCCTGGCTGGATAGCATCTTTGTGCAATTCCAGCCGATCGGTGCCGTACTCCAGCTCGTAAGCTTCGCTGTAGGTTTCACGTGGCAGTTTGCCCGGCTTGCGTACCGGTACAAAACCCAGTTCCAGCCCCAAAGCAACCGGTGCCCCGAACAGGAAACCGCGCGCTTCCGTGCCCACCACTTTGGTGATGCCTTTATTACGGTACCGTTCCACCAGCAGTGAGATAGACGCCGCATAGGCGACAGGATCTTCCAACAGGCTGGTGACGTCACGGAAAAGAATACCCGGCTTCGGGTAATCAGGAATACTTTTGATACTGTTTTTAATCAGTTCAAGCTGCTGCGCAGTGTCGGTCATAATCTTAAGCCTGGTAAAAAAATTCTGTTCTGTTTTGCGCAGCTTCAATAGCGCCAATACCGGGGTAAAGGCTCAGCGGAGATACATCAATAATGGGAAGCTACGCACGAAGAGGCCCAAATCTAAGCAAATGGCCAGCTAATTGCAACTTTATCGCGGTGGTAAGGGTTCATCCGCTGTTTCTGCCACCACCGGAATACGCCACATAAACAGCAATAGCAGACACAACATGATAAGTAGCATGATACGTACCCACCACAGCGGCACCAGCCAGAGCGAAACCGCAAAGGTCACCACAATCAGTAGCATCGCCCGGCTTTTTGCACCAGGCGGCATGCCACGGTGTTGTTGCCAGTGCCGGATATAACGGCCAAAAGGGGATGACCAGAGCAGCCAGTGATGAAAACGGGGAGAAGAACGCGCAAAACACCAGGCCGCCAACAGCATAAATGGCGTGGTAGGTAATAAAGGTAATACAATGCCCAGTATGCCAAGCACAATCGCCAGCCAGCCAAGGGTTAATAACACAATGCGTTGCATAAAGGTCGCTCAGCGCGTTTCCAGTCCCATAACCTTAGCATACCTGAGTGCCGGGCGATGAGTAACGCCACGGCACCACAACGACTGCTTAACTGTATTGTGGCCCTGCGCCAGGATATCGCGCGCCAGCCAGATGGGCGCTGCCGTTCACCCCGCTTTGACAGCCAGCTCTTTACTACTAAAGGCACCCGGCTGGCGGATTATTTGCAGGAGATAGAACAAAACTACCAGCGCCTTTGCCAGCACAGCGGTGACGTCGATCGCAGCCAGTGGCTGGCAAGCCATTTGGTGGATCAGATTGCCGCGCTACAACGCGAAGCCAGCACACAGCAGTTGCGCAGCCGACAGGAACGCGTTCAGCCCTCATCGCGGCAGTTAAAATATCAGGAATACTGCGAATATGCGCGTCGACTGCAGGAGATGATTGATCAGCGTGAACAGCGAATGGCGCAGGCAGAAACGCTGGCGGTCCAGCAGCAGTTGAAGAAAGACCTGGAGGTGCTGGAAGGTCGGATGGCACGCTGTAAACAGGCTATTCGTTCAGTGGAATGGGCGATGTCGTTATCAAACAGCCCCTTTAGCAGTTAATGCGCTATCTTTGCTGGACGGTATTCCCAGATGGCACGCTTATCTGGCCCATGATACAACTGCTCTGGAGGAAAGATGTCCCTGGATACGGCACCTGAAGAGGTCAAGCTGGCAGTGGATTTGATTCAGCTTTTTGAAGAGAATCAACTCTCTGTAGAAACCGTGCTGTCGGCATTAGCCATCGTTCAGCGCGATTATGAAAGGAAGCGTGACGCGCAGCGTAAAGATTAAGCTTTTTTTGCCAGCGTCGGACTTAAGCGCAGCATATCAATCAGCGCATCAACCAGCTCAGGCGCATCGGCAACCAGATCAAATTTATCGGGCGTAAACAGCCAGCTCTCCATCATGCCATTCACATAGCTGCGCATAATCAATGCAGCCTGACGTGTCTGGAAAGTTTCTGGGAGTTGTCCGGCATCAATGCACTGGCGCAGAACATCTTCAATCTCATTGTAGAGCTCCAGTAACAGGCTTTGCTGAATGCTTTTTAACGCCGCCATTTCACCCACAAACTCGCATTTGTGGAAGATGATTTCCATCAACGCCCTGCGCTGTGGATCTCGGGCGGTTGCCTGGAAGACATACACGAGCATCGCCCGCAAAATGGAGAGTGGATCACCGGGGTATTTTGTTTGATACTCAAGTTTCACGTCATCCAGCCCTGCATCACTGCGAAGCCATATTTCGTTCAACAGGTCGGCTTTGTTTTTGAAATGCCAGTAGATTGCTCCCCGGGTTACGCTGGCTGCGGATGCGATATCCGCCAGGGAAGTGGCTGAAACCCCCTCTTTTGAAAACAGGGCAAGTGCAGCGTCAAGAATTTGATGCCGGGTTTCAAGTGCTTGCGCTTTGGTTTTTCGTGCCATAGGGGACTTTTTTTACAATCGATTAAGTTTACATACATTTGTGAATGTATGTACCATAGCACGACCTACACTCATACGCAGCAATGGGTTCCTGGCTTTGTGATCCATTGATCATTTGATATCGGACTCTAGAGGTTTATTTATGACTAAATTCAGAGGGTTAACGCCTCTGGCGGCCGTCCTGATGCTATCAGGCAGCTTTGTGTTAACAGGATGTGACGGAAATAAATCCGACCAGGCCGCTCAACAGCAACAGCCGCCAGAAGTGGGTGTTGTTACGGTTAAAAGCGAACCGTTAAAAATTTCTACTGAACTGCCTGGCCGCACGTCTGCTTATCGCATCGCTGAAGTCCGCCCGCAGGTTTCCGGTATTATTCTGAAGCGTAACTTTATTGAAGGCGGTGAGATTAAAGCCGGTGAATCACTGTATCAGATCGATCCCGCTACCTATCAGGCGTCATATGACAGTGCAAAAGCCGATTTAGCCAAGGCAGAAGCAAATGCACGTATTGCTCAGCTTACGGTGAATCGCTACAAGCCGCTGCTTGGCACTAAATATATCAGCCAGCAGGATTACGATACGGCTGTCGCTACCGCCGCGCAGAACAATGCTGCGGTTCAGTCAGCCAAAGCCAATGTGGAAACAGCACGCATCAATCTTGCTTACACCAAAGTGACCTCGCCAATCAGCGGCCGTATCGGTAAGTCTTCCGTTACAGAGGGCGCACTGGTGCAAAGTGGACAGACTACGGCGCTGGCGACCGTACAGCAGCTTGATCCGATGTATGTCGATGTTACCCAGTCCAGTGAAGATTTCCTGCGGTTACGCTCGGAACTGGAATCGGGTCAGCTCAAGCAGAACGACGGTAAAGCGAAGGTCACCCTGCTGATGCAAAACGGCAAGGACTATTCTCAGCCCGGTACGCTGGAGTTTTCTGACGTCACCGTTGATCAAACCACTGGCTCAATTACCCTGCGCGCCATTTTCCCGAATCCTGACAAATCACTCCTGCCAGGCATGTTTGTGCGTGCCCGTCTGGATGAAGGCACCAATCCGAATGCCTTGTTAGTGCCACAGCAGGCGGTTAGCCGCACGCCAACGGGCGATGCGTCCGTGATGGTCGTGGGTGCGGATAACAAGGTTGAAGCGCGTAAGATCAAAGCTGCCCAGGCTATTGGTGACAAATGGCTGGTCACCGAAGGGCTTAAAGCGGGCGAGCGCGTGATCTTTACCGGTCTGCAGCGCGCGAAACCGGGTGCACAGGTTACGCCTAAAGAAGCCACAGATGATGCCAAAGCCGCGAGCGGTGATCCGTCCAAAGCGCAGTCCGCTAAAACATCGTCATAACAGGAGCCGTTGATACATGGCTAAGTTCTTTATCGATCGCCCCATCTTTGCGTGGGTTCTTGCTATTATCGTGATGCTAGCGGGCGCGTTATCGATTCTCAAATTACCGATTGAGCAATATCCTAATGTTGCGCCACCGGCAATTGAGATTCAGGCCAACTACCCCGGTGCTGACGCCAAAACGCTGCAAGACTCGGTGACGCAGGTCATCGAACAAAATATGAATGGTATTGATGGCCTGATGTATATGTCATCAAGCAGTGACTCATCAGGTGCACTGACACTGACGATTTCGTTTGAGTCAGGTACCGATGCTGATATCGCCCAGGTCCAGGTGCAGAACAAACTGCAGCTGGCCATGCCGTTGCTGCCTCAGGAAGTGCAACAACAGGGGATTCAGGTTAAAAAATCCTCCAGTAGCTTCCTGATGGTCGCCGGTTTTATCAGCGATGACGGCAGCATGACGCAGAACGATATTTCTGACTATGTGGCCTCCAATATCAAAGATCCTATCAGCCGTACGCCTGGCGTAGGTGATACTCAGGTATTTGGTGCGCAGTATGCGATGCGTATCTGGATGGACCCCAACAAGCTTAATAACTACCAGTTAACCCCTGTTGACGTTATTAATGCGCTGAAAACTCAGAATGCCCAGGTGGCTGCCGGTCAGTTAGGCGGCACGCCACCAGTACCGGGACAGCAGTTAAACGCCTCCATCATTGCGCAAACCCGTCTGACCTCCACCAAAGAGTTCGGCAACATTTTACTGAAAGTGAACAGTGATGGTTCTCAGGTTCGCCTGCGCGATGTGGCGCAGATTGAACTGGGGGGTGAAAACTACGAGATCATCGCGCGTTATAATGGCAAACCGGCTTCCGGTATTGGTATCAAACTGGCCACCGGCGCAAATGCCCTTAATACGGCAGATGCGGTGAAGGCGGAGCTGGCAAAACTGCAGCCCACGTTCCCGGCAGGCATGAAGGTTGTTTATCCTTATGACACCACACCTTTCGTAAAAATCTCTATTTTCGAAGTGGTGAAGACGCTGATGGAAGCCATTCTGTTAGTGTTCCTGGTGATGTATCTGTTCCTGCAAAACTTCCGTGCCACACTGATTCCGACAATCGCCGTCCCTGTTGTATTGCTGGGTACCTTTGCGATTATCAGCGCCTTTGGCTACTCGATAAATACCCTGACGATGTTCGGGATGGTGCTTGCCATCGGCTTGCTGGTGGATGATGCCATCGTGGTGGTCGAGAACGTCGAGCGCGTCATGGTGGAGGAAGGGCTACCGCCCAAAGAGGCCACGAAGCGGTCGATGGGACAAATTCAGGGCGCGCTGGTCGGTATTGCCCTGGTGCTGTCAGCGGTATTTATTCCGATGGCCTTCTTTGGTGGCTCAACCGGTGTCATTTACCGTCAGTTCTCTATCACCATTGTGTCCGCGATGGCGCTGTCGGTGCTGGTCGCATTGATTCTGACGCCGGCACTGTGCGCCACCATGCTCAAACCGGTGAAAAAAGGCGACCATGGTAAAACCACCGGTTTCTTTGGTTGGTTTAACCGTCTTTTCGACAAGAGCACGCATCACTATGTCGATAGCGTGGGCCATATCGTTCGCGGCACCGGTCGTTATCTGCTGCTTTACCTGCTGATTGTGGTGGGAATGGCGTTTCTGTTCCTGCGCCTGCCCTCCTCCTTCCTGCCGGAAGAAGATCAGGGCCTGTTACTGGCTCAGGCACAGCTCCCTGCGGGTGCGACCCAGGAACGTACGCAGAAGGTACTGGATCAGGTTTCTGACTACTTCCTGACAAAAGAAAAGGACTCGGTGAAATCGGTCTTTACCGTTGCCGGGTTTGGTTTTGCGGGTCGTGGACAGAACACCGGTATCGCCTTTGTCAGCCTGAAGCCCTGGGATGAGCGTACCAGCAGCAACATGAAAGTTCCGGCTATCCAGGGACGTGCCATGCAGGCTCTGGGCCAAATCAAAGACGGTATGGTGTTTGCGTTTAACCTGCCAGCGATTATTGAATTAGGTAACGCCACGGGCTTTGACTTTGAGCTAATCGATCAGGCAAACCTTGGTCATGAAAAACTGACGCAGGCGCGTAACCAGCTGTTAGGCATGATTGCCCAGCATCCGGATACGTTGGTCGGTGTCCGTCCAAATGGTCTGGAAGATACCCCGCAGTTCAAACTGGATATTGACCAGGAGAAAGCGCAGGCATTGGGCGTGTCACTCAGTGACATTAACACCACGCTCGGCGCGTCCTGGGGCGGCTCTTACGTCAATGACTTTATTGACCGTGGTCGTGTGAAGAAGGTCTACGTGATGGGTAAAGCCGACGCACGTATGCTGCCGGACGACATTAATAAGTGGTTCGTTCGTAACAGCAACGGCGAGATGGTGCCCTTCTCCGCCTTCTCCTCCGCTCACTGGCAGTATGGTTCACCGCGTCTGGAACGCTATAACGGTTTGCCAGCCATGGAAATTCTGGGTCAGCCTACACCGGGCAAGAGTTCAGGTGAAGCCATGAACATGATGGAAGAGCTGGCCTCTAAGCTGCCAACGGGCATCGGTTATGACTGGACGGGAATGTCCTATCAGGAACGTCTGTCAGGCAACCAGGCACCGGCTCTGTATGCCATTTCGCTGATTGTGGTATTCCTGTGTCTTGCCGCACTCTATGAGAGCTGGTCAATTCCGTTCTCCGTCATGCTGGTCGTGCCGCTTGGCGTGGTCGGTGCGTTACTCTTCACCACCTTACGTGGCCTGAGTAATGACGTTTACTTTGTCGTGGGGTTACTGACAACCGTTGGCCTCTCGGCGAAGAACGCCATCCTGATCGTGGAATTCGCGAAGGATCTGATGGAGAAAGAAGGTAAAGGTCTGGTGGAAGCGACGCTTGAAGCCTGTCGTATGCGTCTGCGTCCTATCCTGATGACCTCGCTGGCCTTTATTCTTGGCGTACTGCCTCTGGCCATCAGCACCGGTGCAGGTTCAGGTGCGCAGAATGCGGTCGGTACCGGCGTAATGGGCGGTATGGTTACCGCTACCGCGCTGGCTATCTTCTTTGTACCGGTATTCTTTGTTGTGGTGCGCCGTCGCTTCGGTAAGAACAAAGCGGACATCGAAAAGGATCATCCTGTCGATAACCACACGCATTAATCTGTAAACATAAAGGCCGCGTCAGCGGCCTTTTTTAATCCCTTCACTGTTTACCGCCACGCTGACTTCCCTTGGCCACAGATTGATCTCTGCCAGCCTTCACGTGCTTTAGCTTGCGCCTCTGACCTTCGTCGGAACATCGCTGGTATCAACCTGCCTTTACGCCTTTCGGTTTGCTTGCGTTGGCTTGTCACCTGCATGCGGTTTTCACCCTGCCTCGACGCTGTTTGCCCCTGGTTTTTCGAGGGTTGCATTCCGATCAGGTGCAGCGCATAATATTGTTATATTATAACATTACATTGGTGGCAATTATGAAAGCAGGTATTCATCCCTCGTATCGTGCCGTGGTGTTCCATGACACCTCTGCTGACGTGTATTTCAAAATCGGTTCAACCATTAAGACTGACCGCACCGTTGAGTTTGAAGGCGAAACCCTGCCTTACATTACACTCGACGTCTCGTCGGCATCCCATGTGTTTTATACCGGTAAACAGAAAGACTTTGCTAAAGAAGGCAGTACCGCGCGCTTTAACCAGCGCTTCGGCCGTTTTCTGGGCCGTCGATAAGAGAGGACATCATGCAGGTATTGAGTTCGCTGCGTTCCGCCAAGAACCGGCATCGGGATTGTAAAGTGGTACGCCGTAAAGGCCGCATCTATGTCATCTGCAAAACGAATCCGCGCTTTAAAGCCGTGCAGGGAAGAAAGAAAAAACGTTGATGTGTCGTGAACCTTAGCCGGAATGTCGCTCACCCGCCATTCCGGCTTTTTTTATGCTCAGTGCATGCTTTTGAGCATGACCTCAACATTGTGTTTAAAAGCCGCTTCATAGGTGGGCGCAGGGCCGGAAGCCGTTGACAGCGCTTCAGGATACAGCTCACCCCCAGGTTTAGCACCGGTGGCGCTGGCAATCTGTTTTACCAGGCGAGGATCGGTCTGGTTTTCCATAAAGTAGGTTTTAATATGTTGCTGCTTAAGCTGGGTGATCAGGCTGCCCACATCGCTGGCGCTGGCTTCCGCTTCCGTTGAGAAACCGACAGGTGCCAGGAAGGTAACGCCATAGCGTTGCCCGAAGTACCCAAAAGCATCATGACTGGTCAGCACTTTACGTTTTTGTTGTGGAATTGCCGCGAAAGACGTTTTGGCCCAGCTGTCCAGTTTCTGTAGCTGCTGAATATAATTTTCGCCGCGCTTACGGATATCATCAGCATCCTGCGGGTCAGCCTTAATCAACGCATCCATCACGTTTTTGGCATAAATCGTGCCGTTGTACATGCTGTTCCACGCATGGGGATCGGTGATGGTTTTGCCATCCTCTTCCATCGTCCGTGTTTCAATGCCCGTCGAGGCCACAACAGGTTGCCCTTTATAGCCCGACGCACTCACCAGACGATTCATCCAGCCTTCCAGCCCCAAACCACTGACAAAGACAACGTCGGCTTTTGCCAGTGCTTCGCTGTCTTGTGGCGTGGGTTCAAACGTGTGGGGATCACCATTCGGCCCTACCAGGCTTTTTACGTGAACGTGATCGCCCCCAATTTGTTTCACGATATCGGCCAGCACGGTAAAACTGGCTACCGCATCTACCGTTTTTGCCATTGATAATGGACTAATGACTAACGCCCCGATTGCCAGACTAATGGGTAATATCTTCATAGCTACCTCTGATTAATGGCGGCGCAGAATGCCACCGCACGGCCCTGTTAAGATGGAGAGAAAAAACAGCATCGCGGCACTCAATACCACCGCCGGGCCTGCCGGCAGTGAAAAGTGCCAGGAAAGTACCAGCCCCGCGAACGCAGACAGCACGGCCATCAACATGGCTGAGCCCAGCATGACGACGAGGTGACGACTCCAGAAGCGTGCGCTGGCGGCGGGCAACATCATCAGCCCGACCGACATCAATGTACCCAGCACCTGAAAACCCGCGACCAGGTTAAGCACCACCAGCGTCAGGAAAATACCGTGCACCAGCGGCGCACTCCATTTGCCCTGCGCGCGCAGAAAATCTGAATCGAATGCATCAATGACCAGAGGACGGTAGATGACGGCCAGCATCAGCAGCGTAAACGCGGCGATGCCGCCGACCACCGCCAGGGCAGGATTATCCACCGCCAGCAGCGATCCAAACAGAACGTGCAGCAGATCGACGCTGGAGCCACGCAGTGAAACCAGCGTGACGCCCAGCGCCAGCGAGCCGAGGTAAAATCCGGCAAAGCTGGCATCTTCTTTAAGCGGCGTATAATGACTGACGGCCCCCGACAGCAGCGCCACCGCCAGGCCTGCAATCAGTCCGCCAACGCCCATCGCCACCAGGGATAAACCCGAGATTAAATAACCGATGGCGGCACCGGGCAGCACGGCATGGGATAAAGCATCCCCGATTAAGCTCATCCGGCGCAGAGACAGGAAGACGCCCAGCGGCGTGGCACTGAACGCCAGCGCGACACAGGCCACCAGCGCCCGTCGCATAAAGCTGAACTCAATGAAAGGTTGAATAATTGTCACGGCGCGACGCTCCGTAACGGAGCGGTGTCGACCATGCTACGTCGATGAGAACAATCATCCATAGACAGAACATCCGTGAAGTAGCGCTCCACCAGGGGATGGTCATGCAGCACCACCATGAGCGTGGTACCGGCCTGCTGCTGCTGCTGCAAAATAGACATCAGCAACGTCACCGTCTTGCTGTCAATGCCGTTAAAGGGTTCATCAAGCAACCACAGGCGACTGCGTTGCAGCATGAGCCGGGCAAACAGCACGCGCTGCAGCTGCCCACCAGATAAGGTGGAGGGTTGAGCATCGGCATAGTCGCTCATCTGCACCGCATCCAGCGCGTCGCTGATCTCTTTGCGTAATGCCCGGTTGATACCACCAAACCATCCACAGCGCGGCCAGCAGCCTATCGAAACCAGTTCATAGACGGTCAGCGGGAAACGTGTTTCCAGCTCACTGCGCTGAGGTAGCCACCCGACTTCGCGACGTGGGACATGCAGCTCACACTGTCCTTTCACCGGCGGCAATAAGCCGGCAATGGTTTTAATCAGCGTGGATTTTCCGCTCCCGTTAGCCCCCATCAGAGCGGTCATGCTGCCCTGAGCCAGCTCCGTCGTCACAACGGGCGTCACCGATTGCCCCTGATAGCCCACCTGCAAATTTCTGAACGCTATCACGGCTGCATTCCCCACCACATCGCTATTGCCAGAACAGCGATTAACATGAGTGCTACGACTAACCGCCCACCGAGTGACATTAACAGCCCACTTTGATTCATCACTGCACCAAAAAATGTTATAACATAACAACTATGATATCCGATGTTGTGGTGCCAGAGACACAGCAATGTGTTTCAAAAAATAAATCAGCGCACAAATTGCCTGTAAAGCCACGTTTGATAAGCAGTAACGAATCAATCACTTGCTTAAAACTGGCACTACTAATCTCTTATTGCAGGCGCACTGCTACTTGCAAACCGCCAGAAGAACATCAATGATGGGTTTACAGGCGTTATTTATGAGCAGGCCATGTCAGTAAGAATTGAATGCAATGTCGCGCAGGATGAAACGGATTGCGCAAAATTAGCCACAATTATTGGGCGGAATATTCTCAAAATAACAGATTCTCTGGTTGGCGATTTACAATGGTATTCAGCTAATGCCATGTTAGTGCCAGACAGTTTAAAAGTTATTGCTGTTGAGATGACGGGGTCGAATAGATTTAAGTTACTTTACGATTTTCAGTGGAATGTATTTAATCCCTGCCTGGATTTAAATGAAACCATTACGCAGAATGAACAAGTCAGCTTTCATATCAGCCCTGCTGCGCTTGTGTTTGAGCCGATCGAGAATCAGCGCCCCTCACCTGGCGATGAATTGTAATATTTAGTAATGGAGGTGAGCAGAACTAATGATTTTACACTATTCTTAACTCAGTCCGTTATTTACAAACCCGACAACCACTTCTTTGCCACTTCACCTAATCTTGCCGCATTGCGGTAACTTTGCTTGCTACGGAGGGGAAAAAGATGGACGAATACTCACCGAAACGGCATGATATTGCCCAGCTTAAATACTTGTGTGAGAGTTTGTTTGACGCAAGCATGGCGACATTAACTGACAGTCATCATGGCTGGGTTAATGATCCTACTGCCGAAAGCAATTTACAGCTAAACGATCTGATTGAGCATATCGCCTCTTTCACCATGAATTACAAAATTAAGCATGTTGAAGACGAAGCACTGATTACCCAAATCGATGAATATCTTGATGATACCTTTATGCTGTTCAGCAACTATAGTGTAAATACTCAGGACCTTCAGCGCTGGCAACGCTCAGCGAAACGTTTATTTAATCTGTTTACTGAAGAGTGCGCTTTTCTTCAACAGCCAAGCCATTCATTATAGTACTGACGTGAGAACGGTTTATTTATGAACAAAACCCTAACTAAAACTGATTATTTGATGCGACTGAGGCGCTGTCGTTCAATTGACACGCTGGAAAGAGTGATTGAAAAAAATAAGTACGAATTACCCGATGACGAATTAGCAGTATTCTACTCAGCAGCCGACCATCGTCTGGCGGAACTGACGATGAACAAGCTTTATGACAAAGTACCGGTCTCAGTCTGGAAATTTGTACGCTAAGTTATTTTTGCTTTAAGTTTAATCTGATTTCACCAGCCAGTATCTGCATAACTCGCCTGCCGGCAATGGAACGGCCCAGGCGAGCTTCGGCTGTTTATCATCTGAAGAAAGGGATGTGACAGAGATGAAATGGTGGAGGCCCTGCCAGCTACATCCCGGCACACACGTCACCTGCTGCGGCTGCTTCCTTCCGGACCTGACCGAGTTCACAAGCTAGCATTGCGGGAGAACCAACAGGGCCTCCATTGACTAGCCCTCATTTCGAGAGCGGAGGCATTATCGGGGAAGCCCCCGGCAATTGCAAGCCTGGTGGGGATGACCGTTGGTTTCTTGTACGATCGCCGATAATTAACCTGCATTGTGATAAAATCATCGTCTTTTTTTGGGCAGGGTAAGCCGATGGACAGCACTGACAGCTTCAAACAGCGAATCTGGCAAATCGTCGCCGCGATTCCACCCGGTAAAGTCACCACCTATGGTGACGTCGCATTGTTGGCCGGCTCGCCCAGAGCAGCACGTCAGGTCGGTGGCGTACTTAGTCGCTTACCCGAGGGCAGCACGCTTCCCTGGCATCGGGTGATTAACCATCATGGCACGATTTCGTTGCAGGGTGACCGTTTATTCCGTCAGCGAGACGCGCTGGAAGCAGAAGGCGTTGAAGTGAGTGACGGCGGTGAGATTGATTTAGAAAAATATCGTTGGCAGTTTTAATGCATCAGGGCGACAACGAGGTCGCCCTGAACATATCGCCCTAAGGCATTACATGGTCGTCGGCGCAGGCACGGCGGCTGACGGGGTAACCTGAGTCGGTGAGGTGGACGGCACGCTGGTCGCTGCACCAGGTTGTGTCGCCATCGCCATTGATGGTACCGGCACTAACACCAGATCGGCTTTCGTTCCGCCCTGATTAATGACCGGTTTAACCTCTTCAGTGATAAAGGCCATTTTGCCGTCAACGGTAATCGCGGCGCTCAACAGGATACGTGCATTTGGCTGAATATCCGCTGGGTTGAAAGGCAGCACAAAGTGGAACGGTGCCTGTTTCCCATCCGTACGTACGACGCGCTGTGCCAGCACTTTTGACGGTGCGTCAGACACCGACGCATCGGACAGCGTCACAGTCAGCGCCGCATTCGGCGGAAGCGCGATACGCTGGCGGATATAGACCGATCCACTGACGTTAGGCTGAGCAATCGTTGCTGTTTGTCCTGCAACCGCCGAACCCAACGTCGGGGTTGGCACCGGTTTGCCTTTGTGTGCACAACCTGCGAGAGCCATTGCCATCGCTACGCCACTTAACACATGCCAGAATTTCATTGATGTCGTCTCCTTTTGATCAAAATGATTTTTAGCAGTGAATCTTCATTACAGCGTTTCACTCGCCGTATGCCTTAATGTTGGCACAAAATCAGAAGTTTGCCTGGTTGGATGAAAGACAGAAAGTCTGATTGACGGAAACTGGTCGGATCTTTCACACTGAGGTAAATACTGATAATCAGGAAAGCGCCATGAGTCAGGCACTCGAAAATTTGCTTACTTTAATCCATCTGGAAAAAATCGAAGAAGGTCTGTTTCGCGGCCAGAGCGAAGATCTGGGACTGCGTCAGGTCTTTGGTGGTCAGGTCGTGGGACAGGCACTCTTTGCGGCCAAACAGACTGTCCCCGACGATCGCATTATCCATTCCTTCCACAGCTATTTTCTCCGCCCTGGCGACAGCCAGAAGCCCATTATTTACGATGTGGAAAGCCTGCGCGATGGTAAAAGCTTTAGCGCCCGTCGGGTTAGCGCCATTCAAAACGGCCAGCCGATTTTTTATATGACGGCCTCCTTCCAGGCACCGGAGAGCGGGTTTGAACATCAAAAGCCGATGCCGCAGGTAAAAGGGCCCGATAACTTACCTAATGAACAGCAGATGGCGCAAAAAATGGCCCATATGCTGCCAGAAAAACTGCGTGAAAAATTTATTGCCGAACGGCCGCTGGAAATTCGCCCGGTGCAGATCCACAACCCGCTGAGAGGTCATGTTGATAAACCACAGCGTCAGGTATGGATTCGGGCCAACGGAACGCTGCCAGACGATTTGCGCATCCATCAGTATCTGCTGGGCTATGCCTCCGATCTCAACTTTTTACCGGTGGCGCTACAGCCACATGGTAAAGGTTTTCTGGAAGCCGATATGCAGGTCGCGACGATAGATCACTCTATGTGGTTTCATCGTTCGCTGAACTTCAATGACTGGCTACTGTATAGCGTGGAGAGTACTTCCGCGTCAGGTGCGCGTGGCTTTGTACGTGGCGAATTTTATAACCGGCAAGGCGAGCTGGTGGCGTCAACGGTGCAGGAAGGGGTGATGCGCCAGCGTCACGAATAGCAAAAAGGGGCGAAATCGCCCCTTTGTTTTATCAGTATCGCTGTAGAGATAACTTATTGGTTGTAAGCGTTCTCGCCATGGCTGTTGACGTCCAGGCCTTCGCGCTCATGCTCTTCTGGTACACGCAGACCCACAATCATATCCGCCAGTTTGAAGCCAATGAAGGCCACCACACCGGACCAGACAATGGTGACACCCACGCTCAGCAACTGAATCGAAACCTGATGACCCATGGTGACGCCTGGAGCATAACCTACGCCGCCCAGCGAGGAAGACGCGAATACACCTGTCAGGATACAACCGATGATGCCACAGACGCCGTGAACACCGAATACGTCGCAAGGGTCGTCAACCCGCAGCCATCTTTTCAGCGTTGTCACGCCCCAGATGCCAGCCAGACCACCCACTAAACCGATAATTAACGCGCCACCGACACCGACATAACCACAGGCTGGAGTGATGGCGACCAGGCCAGCAATAAAGCCAGAACAGGCACCTAACAGCGAAGGTTTGCCGCGCATCGCCCACTCACCAAAGGTCCATGCCAGCACGGCACCCGCAGTTGCAACAACGGTATTCAGGAAGGCCAGTGCAGCAATTTCGTTAGCGGCAGACGCCGACCCTGCGTTAAAACCAAACCAGCCGACATACAGAATCGCCGTACCGGTGAACACCATCGGCAAGTTATGCGGTTTAAACGCCTCTTTACCAAAACCGGCACGTTTACCCACCAGGTAAGCACCGACCAGGCCTGCAACCGCAGCGTTAATGTGCACCACCGTGCCGCCTGCAAAGTCCAGTGCGCCATCCTGAGCCAGCAAACCGCCCGCCCATACCATATGTGCGATAGGCACATAGGCCAGCGTGAGCCACACCAGGACAAAAATCAGTACCGCAGAGAAGCGAATACGTTCAGCAATAGCACCGACAACCAGCCCTACGGTAATACAGGCAAACGAGGCCTGGAATGCCACGTGGATATATTGATAAAAGCTGCCCATCACCGCTGTCAGAGCAATGTTTTTCAGCATCACCCAGTTAAAGCTACCAAAGAAGGCGTTACCTTCACTGAAAGCCAGTGAGTAGCCATAAATGACCCACAGCACGCACACCAGCGAAAAGGTCACAGCCACCTGGGTCAGCATAGAAAGGACGTTTTTACCGCGGATCAGGCCACCGTAAAACAGCGCAATCCCAGGAATTGACATAAACAGCACCAGCGCGGTGCAAATCATCATAAAGGCGTTATCGGCTTTGTCTGCAACGGCAGGTGCAGCAGCCATTGCCAGCGACGGTAACAGTGCCAGGCTGGTGAGGCCCAACTTGGTCAGCATTTTATTCATTTTTTTTCCATCCCATCACATTACTGAGTCTTGTTTACAGTGCGGCTTCGTCGGTTTCGCCGGTACGTATGCGAATCACGCGCTGCAGTTCAGCAACGAAAATCTTACCGTCGCCAATTTTTCCGGTGTAAGCCGATTTACTGATTACGTCCACCACTTCGTCCAGTTGGTCATCGGCAATGGCGATATCAATTTTTACTTTAGGCAGAAAGTTCACGCTGTATTCCGCCCCACGGTACAGTTCGGCGTGCCCTTTCTGACGCCCAAAACCTTTCACTTCGGAGACGGTCAGTCCCTGAATACCAATTGAGGATAATGCCTCTCGCACATCTTCAAGCTTGAACGGCTTAATTACGACGGTAACCAGCTTCATAGCCTCTCCTTAAGGGTTTGAAATAAGTAAGTCTCATGGACACGCAGAGACTTAAGCAAAGCCTGTGCCAGATGTAATTAAAGGATGAAATCAGTTATCAGGCCGCGACGGAATAAGGCTCAGTTAATGCTGAATATGTGGACAGGAAAAGTCAGAAGGACAGATAAGCGAAGCGGATGCACATCTTTGGTGCACTCAGGCTCAAAGACGTGCATCCAAACGGATCAAGGGAGAAAATATGTGCAAAAAAGGTGCAATCAGACGGCGCTGACTAACGGCGCGGCCAGTTCCAGCTCCTCACCTGCCTGTTGCAGCTGGTACATTTGCCAATAGCGCCCCTGTAATGCCAGGAGTTGCTGATGCGTGCCCTGCTCCACCACGTTACCGCGGTGCAGCACCAGAATGTTGTCGGCTTCGGTGATGGTCGAGAGGCGATGAGCGATCACCACCAGCGTCGTATGCTGGCGCAGGGTGCGCAGAGTATGCTGAATCGCCTGCTCTGTACCGGAGTCAATATTGGCAGTGGCTTCATCAAGAATAAGAATCTTCGGCAACTGCACCAGCACACGCGCCAGCGCCAGTAACTGCTTTTGCCCCACGGACAGGTTATTCCCCTGCTCGCCCAGTCGGGTGTGAATGCCGTCGGGCAAGGCGCGGGCCAGCGGTGCCAGTTGCACCTGCTCCAACGCTGTCCACACCGCGTCTTCACTGATATCCCGGCCCAGACGCACATTGGCCAGCAGCGAATCGGCCAGCACCACCGGGTCCTGCTGCACCATAGCGATATCGCGTCGTAGCGCGTGGTGGGAATACTCGCCCAGCGGGCGATCGTCAAGCCTGACCTCGCCGCGCGTCACCGGGTAGTAACCCATTAACAGGTTCGCCAGCGTGCTTTTACCGCTACCGGTATGACCGACCAGGGCAACAAAACCGCGTGAAGGGACATCCAGACTAATATTGCTCAGCACGTCGCGATTATCGCGATAGGCAAAACTGAGGTTATTCAGCGTAATCCGCCCGGACGTCATCGGCTGGTCACTGTCACCATAATGTTGTTGCGGTGCATCCATCAGTTCAAAAATACGTTCACCCGCCACGACCGCCTGCTGCAACATGGACTGCTGCGTCGTGAGTTCGATCAGCGGCTCATTAAGCCGTCCCAGATAGGTGATAAATGCGTACAGTACGCCGACTTCGAAAACACCCGGCATCGAAAAACTGAACAACAGCAGTAAGCCACACAGCACCAGTGCCGAAAACAGGCTTAAGAGTGGCCGCAGCAGGAAACCATCAAGCCGCAGCGTTTGCATGCGCGCCAGATAATGAGAGCGGCTGGCCTCACCCATGCGTTCGCCAAAGCGCGCCTGCTGGCGAAACTGCTGTATCACGCTCATCCCACTGATCACTTCGTTAAAGCCGTTATTGATATCGGCCAGATAGCTGCGAACGCGCCGGGCTATCGGCGTGCTGAAGCGCTGATAAATCAGCATCACGATAAGCACCATAGGGAAAATCAACATGGCCACCAGCGCCATGCGCCAGTCCAGACTGAACATGGCCACCATCATTGCGCCCACCAGTGCCGCACTGCGCAGAACGGTTGCCACAACGGTCACATACAGATCCCTCACGACTTCGGTGTCGTTGGTCACCCGGGAAATCAGTTGTCCAACCGGCTGGGTATCAAACGCGGCAAGGGGCTGACGCAGGGCCGCGTCCATGGCATCGGTGCGTAAACGCTGTACCACGCCAATAGCGGCCTGGTTAAACAGCAGCGCCTGGCCGTAATGCAGCGCAGCGGCCAGCAGTTGCAACAGAATAAAACTCACCACCAGGCCCGCCACAATGCCCCAGGGCATGTGATGCTTCGCCACCAGATTATCGATAAAATAACTCACCAGTACGGGACCGGTGACTTCGGCGGCGGCGGCAACCCACAGCATTAATACCGCCAGCGACAGGGATTTGCGCCAGGGTTTACCGTAACTCAGCAGGCGTTTGAGTGTTGGCCACATCGGTTGTGACTTAGTCATGTGGCACTCCTTTTTCAGTTTCATCATCATCCAGCGCGGCTTCCAGTTGCTGATAGCGGTACATATCCCGATACCAGCCCGCATTGTTGCTCAGGGCGGCATGGTCGCCGCGTTGCGCTACGGTTCCCTGATGTAACACCAGAATCTCACTGGCTTCAGTCAGTGCAGATAAGCGATGGGCGCTAATGATCAACGTTTTCCCTTTCCCCCACTGGCGCAGATTATGCAGAATGTCATGCTCGGTGCGCCCGTCAACCGCCGACAGCGCATCGTCCAGAACCAGGATCTCTGCATTGAGCAGCAGGGCACGCGCGATTGAGATACGCTGCTTTTGGCCGCCCGACAACATGACACCGCGCTCCCCGACTTCGGTTTCGTACCCTTGCGGCAGGCGTAAGATATCGTCATGGACGCAGGCCATTTTTGCCGCCTGCTCGATATCCTCCTGACGGGCATCGGGCTTGCCCAGCGCGATGTTATTGGCCACGCTGTCGGAAAACAAAAACGGCGTCTGGCTGACCACCGCCAGGCGGCTGCGCCAGCTGTCCAGACGCAGTTGCGGCAGCGGAATCGCATGATAGCGAATATCCCCTTTCTGAATATCGAAGTGGCGCTGAATCAAACTCAGCAAGGTGGTTTTACCACTGCCGGTCGGGCCACACAGGCCCAGCATATCGCCAGGCTTAAGCTGAAACTCAACGTGGCTCAGGATCGCGCCCGAGCTGGCGGGATAGCGAAACTCATGAATGGCAACCTGCAGCGTTCCTGCCCGCTCGGGCAACGTTTTATCGCCGTCTTCAACCACCGGTGCCTCAGAGAGTAACGCACGAATCCGGCTCCAGGCAGCACTGCCACGTTCAACAATGTTGAACATCCATGCCAGCGCCAGCATCGGCCAGATCATCAAACCAAGATACATCACAAAGCTGGTGAGCTGCCCGAGCGTCATTTGCTCATGCCACACCAGCCAGCTTCCGCCGCCAATCGCCAGCAGGTTGGCAAAGCCAATCGCGATATAAATAGTGGGATCAAAACGCGCATCTACCCGCGCTACACGCAGGTTTTTCTCGCCGGTGTCGCGGGCAATATCGGCAAACTGCTCCGACTGATGCTGCTCCAGGCCAAACGCCTTGATCATTCGGATGCTGGTCAGGCTCTCTTGCGTCTGGTCGTTCAGGCTGGAAAAGGCTGCCTGCGCCAGTTTGAAACGGTTATGCAACTGCTCGCCATAGCGGTGAATGACCAGCGCCATAAACGGCATGGGTATCAGCGACACCAGCGTCAACTGCCAGCTGATTTGGGTACTCATGGCAATCAACACCACGCATCCCATCACCAGGGAATCCACCAGCGTCAGCACGCCTTCACCGGCGGCAAAGACCACACGATCGACATCGTTGGTGGCGCGGGCAATAAGATCGCCGGTGCGGTGACGCAAATAAAAGGCTGGCTGCTGACGGCTGAGCTGACGATAAAAATCTTCACGCAGCTCAACGGCCAGCTGGTAGGATGCCCCAAATAACAGCACGCGCCAGACATAGCGCAGCAGATAAACCACCACGGCCGTCAGCAACATAATGCCAATCCACATCATAATGTGGCGGGCGCTCATGTTCTGATGGGTGACACCGTCAACAATCACGCCCACGACCCAGGGCGGCAGTAATTGCAGTACGGCAATAACGATCAGTAAGGTCACGGCGCCAAGGTAGCGTCGCCACTCACGAATAAAATACCAACTTAACTGGCTAAATAATCGCACAAGGCTGCTCTCAATCTCTGGTACTCAAGGGCCAACAGGCAGGGCTGTCGTGTATTTAATCTCTTCCATCGCAAAGCTGGAGGTCACATCGATCAGGCCTGTTACACCATTAACTAAACGCTTATAAAAGGCATCATAACTTTTCATGTCGGCAACCTGAATACGCAGTAAATAATCGTACTCACCGGCCATACGGTAAAAGCCCATCACTTCCGGCATGCTCTGCACCACCGAGACGAACTCCTGATACCAGGCTTTACTGTGCTGGGTGGTTTTGACAAACATAAACGCCGTCAGGGAAAGGCCAAGTTTTTCATTGTCCAGTAATGCAACCCGCCCGCGAATAATGCCATCTTCTTCCAGCTTTTTCAGGCGCTTCCAGCAGGGCGTGGTAGTGAGATTCACCGCGTCCGCCAGCACCTGGAGCGAGGTAGTGCAGTCCTGCTGCAACATAGCCAGCAATTTAAGGTCAATTTTATCTGGCATATGGGCCTCCGGTAGAATTATTTTCTCCATTACCGCCATTTTAACGCGCAACCTGCAAGCTCTTTTTCCTGCACGTGCCTTAAGATAGTGACTTTCACCCGAGCGGAAATGAACCCTATGTCAACATGCTGGATACGCCACGCGATTAACGAAATAAACGCTGACTTTCAACGCTCAGCGGACACGCACTTAATTCGCTTCAGTTTGCCGGATTTTCCGGGCATTGGGTTCTATCTGAAAGATGAAAGTACGCATCCCAGCGGAAGCCTGAAACATCGCCTGGCGCGTTCCCTGTTTCTTTATGCGCTTGCCAATGGTTGGATCAAACAAGGCACGCCTGTTATTGAAGCCTCTTCTGGCAGTACCGCCGTCTCTGAAGCCTATTTTGCTCGCCTGTTGGGTTTACCCTTTATTGCCGTGATGCCAGCCAGCACTGCAAAGCGGAAAATTGAGCAAATTACCTTCTACGGCGGTCAGTGCCATTTTGTCAGCGATCCCTGTCAGCTCTATGCCGAATCCGAGCGCCTGGCCCGGGAACTGAACGGCCACTTTATGGATCAGTTTACCTATGCTGAACGGGCAACCGACTGGCGCGGCAACAACAATATTGCCGAAAGTATTTTCCGCCAGATGGCGAACGAGCCTTTTCCTGTTCCTCATACGTTAATTATGAGCGCGGGCACCGGCGGTACGTCAGCCACATTGGGGCGCTATATCCGCTATCAGGGATGCGATACGCGCTTACTGGTGGTCGATCCGCAGCATTCGGTTTTTTATGACTACTGGCAAAATCGTGATGCCACTCTGACCAGCAATCGCGGCAGCATGATTGAAGGTATTGGTCGCCCACGCGTTGAACCCTCCTTTATGCCTGATGTGATTGATGAAATGATCAAAGTGCCCGATGGCGCGACAATTGCCGCCATGCTGAAGCTGGAAACCCTGTTGGGACGTAAACCGGGCCCCTCTACCGGCACGAATTTTTGGGGCATGATGCAGGTAGCAAAACGCTTACGCGATAACAGTGAGCAAGGCTCGCTGGTGACGCTCCTGTGCGACAGTGGCGAACGTTATCTTGATACCTACTATCAACCCGAATGGGTGGCTCAGCATATTGGCGAGATTACGTCATGGCAGCATGAGCTGGCCTGAGGTGGCGATCAAGCCTGTCTTCTGGCGTGCGGGCTGGATAACAGCGGCCTGAGCAACCACGGTGCCAGGATTCGCGGCTCGTCCTGTCTGACAGGCTCAGCGATGACGAGTCCATCCTGTTGACGCTGCCGGCCTCAATCTGTTTAGCGCCCATTCCACTGACGTCACCTGACGCCCTCACCTGCCCCTTTCCGCTGACGCGGTTAGTCTTCTCGCCAGCCCCACGGTACTAATCTGAGCGCGTGCTGTACCCGTTACCCGGGGACCGCCGCGCTGCGGAAACCGTTGAGGACCAGCGTTCATTGGTATTCTCCTGATAGTGACCGCCGCTTGCAGCTGTTCAGCAACGCCCTGAGGTATTACCATAAGCACCAATTTTTGTTATTAGGACGAGCCATGAAACGCGCCGTTGTGGTATTTAGCGGTGGACAAGACTCCACCACCTGCCTGGTTCAGGCTTTACAGCTTTACGATGAAGTACACTGCGTGACCTTCGATTATGGTCAACGTCACCGTGAAGAGATTGAGGTAGCGCGTGAGCTTGCGTTAAAACTGGGCGCCCGGGCGCATAAAGTGCTGGATGTGACCATGCTGAATGAGCTGGCCGTCAGTAGCCTGACGCGAGACAACATCCCGGTTCCTGCTTATGACCCGCAGGCAACGGGCCTGCCAAGCACATTTGTACCGGGCCGCAATATTCTGTTCCTGACTCTGGCCTCCGTTTACGCTTATCAGGTTGAGGCTGAGGCGGTGATCACCGGCGTTTGCGAAACGGACTTCTCCGGTTATCCCGACTGTCGCGATGAGTTTGTTAAAGCGCTTAACCACGCCGTCACGCTTGGCATGGCGCGCGATATCCGCTTTGAAACCCCGCTGATGTGGCTCGATAAGGCCGAAACCTGGGCGCTGGCCGATTACTGGCAGCAGCTCACGCTGATCCGTGAAGAGACGCTCACCTGCTATAACGGCGTGAAAGGTGACGGCTGTGGCGAATGTGCCGCCTGTCATCTGCGCGCAAAAGGTCTGAAGGCTTATCTGCAGGATAGTCCCGGCATCATGTCAGCCATGAAGGCAAAAACCGGTTTACAGTAAAGACGTGAGCGGCGGCTAACGATTGCCGCCGCGTTGATCCTGTCAGTCAGGTTATTAATTTTTCCAGCCGCTGCCGCACTTCGCCTTCAAGCGGCACGGCTTTTTGTGAACGAAGATCGATACACACGAAAGTCAGTGCCGCATCCGCAACCACCGTATCCCCACCGGCTAAAAGAATACGTTGAGACATAATGCCGCTTTTTCCATTGAGCTGCGTCATCTCGCTGCTGATCTCCAGAACATCGCCCAGCACCGCCGGGCGACGATAGTTGATGTTGATGTTAACCACCACAAAGGCCAGTTTTTGCTCAAGCAGCCAGTTAAAAGCGTCTGCTTCCTCCAGCCATTGCCAGCGCGCTTCTTCTAAAAACTCCAGATAACGAGCATTATTAACATGCTGATAGACATCCAGATGATAACCGCGCACTTTTATTGTGGTCTGCATTCCTGTTCTCCTGCTGCTAAAGATTAACTGGTTGGACCTGTTCACTTTAGCAGAGTCCGGCCAGGCCAGCAGGTTAAGCATCAGAGTTGCGCCTTACCTCACAATTTCAGACGCGACGCATTTCTCTCGACCAGAGCATTACCAAAGCCGGGCACATCTTTAAGTTGATCGATGGCCGTGAACGGGCCGTATTCTTCGCGATAGCTGACGATGGACTGCGCCTTTTTCAGACCCACACCGTTCATCACCGACGAGAGCTGTTCTGCCGTCGCGTCGTTGATACTGACCTGCTCCTGATGCGGCAGGGAAACCTGAGCGGCCTGCGTTTCACTTGGGGTTTCTGCCGCTGACAGTGGCATTTGATACAGTGCGCCACACAGGGCGAGGGAAAGATAAAAGGCCTGTAAGTTGGTTTTAGCCATGCTGTGTTTCTCCTTGTGTTAAACAGCAGGCTCAGGTTGTCATGTCGGTAAAATGGACTCAAAGCGCAAACGACAGAAATGGAAAAGGCCGCATAAGCGGCCTTTAGTCGTTTCAGTGATTACCTGAATTTTGCGAGGATTACTGCATCTGGGCAGCAGCACCGTATTTAATTTTGGCCTCTTTGCGCAGATTTTGCAGCAATGCTTCAAAGGCAAGTTGCGCATTGTTCTGCGTGACACCTTTGACCATTTCATCAATCTGAGCCTGAGGCATGCTACCGGTGCTGACTTTATTAACCGCCACCAGTACCACATTGCCCTGCATATCTTCGCTTACGCCCCAGGACGGTTTGTTATCCGCAGGCTGTGGCAGGTTAAACGCCGCCTGCGCCACCGGGTCCTGAGAATTACGATCAACCGTTTTGCTGGCGCTCAGCGTCAGGCCTGCGGCTTTTAGCATATCCTGTTTTCCGGCTTTCAGGTCGGCTAACAGTTTATCTGCCTGGGCTTTTGCCTGCTGCGTCGCTTTATCGTGTTTCAACGTATCGATAATCTGTGCTTTAACCTTTTCCAGCGGCTCTACCGCTTCAGGTTTATGCTCGCTGATACGCAACACAAAAGCGCGATCGCCATCGACACTGATGATGTCAGAGTTATTCCCCGGCGCGCCATTTTGACCAACAAGGCCGCCGTTAAAAATAGCCTGCTTCACCGCGTCGAAGTCGAGATCTTTCGGCACGTCATCACGGTTAAACCAGCCTGTTTCTGTGGCTTTAATACCTGACGCCTGCTCAGCACCGGCCAGCGACTCATTGTCATTGCTGGCTGCTTCGCTCACCTTCTGCTGCAGTTTATAGAAAGCGTCCAGCGCTTTTTCCTGCTTAACTTTATCCGCCACTTCGCTGCGCACATCAGCCAGCGGCTTGATCTGCTCAGGCTTGATATCATCAAGGCGCACAATCAGGAAGCCAACGGAAGACTTAATCACACCTGACAGCTGGCCTTTCTCTTTCAGCCCTGCATTTTTCAGCTCATCCGGCGTGGTTGACGGCTCCAGCCAGCCCATGTCCCCACCTTTACGGGCAGAAATCGGGTCGATGGATTTGGTCTTCGCCAGCCCGGCAAAATCAGCACCGCTCTTCAGCTGAGCCAAAATCGCATTGGCATCGGCTTCCGTTTTGGTCTGAATCACGCTGTAACGATCGCGCTGTGGCTGCGTGTAGTCCGCTTTATTTTTATCATACCAGGCCTGAATATCCGCATCGCTGGCATTTTCCTGCATACCGGCGGCATCCAGTTTGATATAGCTGACCCGGAACTGCTCAGGGGCCATAAAGCTGTTTTTATGCTGCTGATAGTACTGGCTGGTTTCGTCATCGTTGACGGTTTGCTTTGCCGCCAGCGCATTCACGTCGATCGTCGCGGTCTGAATATCACGCTTCTGTGCCACCAAATCCACCAGCTTGCTGGTTTCATTTTTAAGCATAAAGTCGGTGTTCGCGATGGCGTTAATCAACTGCTGGGTGGCCAGTTGTTTACGCAGCGCTTCCGCGTACTGGTCAGCGTTGAAGCCCATATCGGTAATCATCGCGTTATATTTGGCGTTATCAAACTTACCGTTGGTCTGGAAAGCGGCCTGATTGAAAATAGCCTGCTTGACCTGATCGTCACTGATAGCGATGTGCAGATCTTTAATGTAGGTGTCCAGTAAAGCCTGATCGATCAGCTGAGACAGTGCCTGCTGGCGCATCTGCTGCATGTAACCGTCGTTACCTGCCAGTTGTGAGAACTGATCGCCCAACATCTGCTGCTGACGGTTCCGTTCGCTGTTAAATGCCCGATCTAACTGCGCCCGGCTGATCTCCTGACCGTTAACTTTGGCCGCATAATCATTGTTGCCGCCAATCAGATAGTTGCCAACGCCGGTCAGCACAAAGGAGAGAATGATCAACCCCAAAATAATCTTGAGCACGACATGGTTCGACGCCGCGCGTAAATTGTCCATCATGGTATGACAACACTCCGCTGTAGTGTGAATGTAAAGCCCTGTCGCAATAACGCCATCTTCCCGGCGCATTACTCAGCTGCAAATCTGGCTGGCAGCAATAATCCTGTTGAGACAAGCCTCGCGACCTTTACTGCCTCTCTGGATATAAAAAAGGCACATCTCATCGATGTGCCCGTATGTTACATGAGAACGCGTTAACCGTCCTCTAATCCACTCAAGAAAATGTGTTAATGAGTGGTGGCGTTGTCATTAGTTGACAGCGTCTTTCAGTGCTTTACCTGCACGGAAACCCGGTACTTTACCTGCCGGGATAGTAATCTCTTTACCGGTTTGCGGATTACGGCCTGTGCGCGCTGCGCGCTCACGTACTGAGAAAGTGCCGAAACCCACCAGCGCCACTTCATCTCCGCCTTTCAGCGCATCAGAAACAGAGCCCATAAATGCATCTAACACACGTCCTGCTGCTGCTTTAGAAATGTCGGCATCGGCAGCAATTTTATCGATCAGTTGTGACTTATTCACTCTATTCATCCCCTCTTTATTATTTCACATCGTACCCACGCTTCCTGTCGGGTACGAACGCGCAGCAAGTTATATCAAGCCTTATTAGCTGAAACAACGGTAATCCTCTTATAACGTCAGTCCAGCAGCAACCTAAATTAACGGCACAAAAAAAAGCTGGCAAGCACCAATTGGTGTTGCCAGCTCTGCTTTTTAACGGTTTATGCCATTAATCACTATTTTGCGGTAGCAACCTGCATGCCGTAAGGCGCATTTTCCAGTGCCAGATTCAGCACTTCTTCAATGCGCTTGACCGGATGAATTTCCAGATCGGCAATCACGTTCTGTGGAATTTCTTCCAGATCGCGTTTGTTCTCATCCGGGATCAGAACCACTTTGATGCCACCACGGTGTGCTGCCAGCAGCTTCTCTTTCAGCCCGCCGATAGGTAACACCTGACCACGTAAGGTGATCTCACCCGTCATCGCCACATCAGAGCGCACCGGGTTACCGGTCAGACAGGACACCAGTGCAGTACACATCGCAATACCGGCACTTGGACCATCTTTTGGCGTTGCCCCTTCCGGTACGTGCACATGGATATCACGTTTTTCATAGAAATCGCCGTTGATACCCAGTTTTTCTGCACGTGCGCGTACCACGGTCAAGGCTGCCTGAATGGATTCCTGCATCACTTCACCCAGCGATCCGGTATAGGTCAGTTTCCCTTTACCAGGCACACAGGCGGTTTCGATAGTCAGCAAATCACCGCCAACTTCCGTCCAGGCCAGACCGGTAACCTGACCAACACGGTTTTCGCTGTCGGCGCGGCCATAGTCAAAACGCTGAACCCCAAGGAAATCCTTCAGGTTTTCACCATTAATGGTGATGTGCTTTTTGGTTTTATCCATCAGCAGCGTTTTCACTGCTTTACGGCACAACTTGGACAGTTCACGTTCCAGGCTACGCACACCGGCTTCACGCGTATAGTAACGAATGATACCGACGATCGCGCTGTCATCGACGCTGATCTCTGACGCTTTCAATGCGTTGCGCTCAATCTGCTTAGGCAGCAAATGCTGTTTCGCAATGTTGAGCTTCTCATCTTCGGTATAACCCGACAGACGGATCACTTCCATACGGTCCAGCAGCGGTGCCGGGATGTTCATGGAGTTAGAGGTCGCCACAAACATCACATCGGAGAGATCGTAATCCACTTCCAGATAGTGATCGTTAAACGCGATGTTCTGCTCCGGGTCCAGCACTTCCAGCAGGGCTGATGCCGGATCACCGCGCATGTCTGATGACATTTTGTCAATTTCATCTAACAGGAACAGGGGGTTTTTCACGCCCACTTTCGCCATTTTCTGAATCAACTTGCCCGGCATTGAACCGATATAGGTACGGCGATGACCACGGATTTCCGCTTCGTCACGGACGCCACCCAATGCCATACGAACGTACTTACGCCCGGTGGCTTTCGCAATGGACTGACCCAGCGAGGTTTTACCGACGCCCGGCGGCCCCACCAGACAAAGGATAGGTCCTTTGATTTTGCTGACGCGACTTTGCACCGCAAGATATTCAAGGATGCGGTCTTTAACGCGTTCCAGACCGTAGTGGTCAATGTCCAGGGTTTCCTGAGCCTTGCGCAGATCTTTCTTCACTTTGCTGCGCGCGTTCCATGGAACCTGCACCATCCAGTCGATATAGCCACGCACCACCGTCGCTTCCGCAGACATCGGTGACATCATTTTCAGTTTCTGCAGTTCAGCTTCCGCTTTTTCACGCGCTTCCTGCGGCATTTTGGCCGCATCGATTTTGCGTTTTAATGCTTCGTACTCATCAGGCGTATCATCCATCTCGCCCAACTCTTTCTGAATGGCCTTCATCTGCTCATTCAGATAGTACTCACGCTGGCTCTTTTCCATCTGCTTTTTAACGCGGTTGCGAATGCGTTTTTCAACCTGCAGCAGATCGATTTCAGATTCCATCATCGCCATCAAATATTCCAGACGTTCGTTCACGTCTGACATCTCCAGCACTGACTGTTTATCTGCGAGTTTCAATGGCATATGCGCCGCAACCGTATCCGCCAGGCGTGCCGCATCGTCAATATTATTCAGTGAGGTTAAGACCTCAGGTGGGATCTTTTTATTCAGTTTGATGTAGCCTTCAAACTGATTGATCGCCGTGCGCACCAGCACTTCCTGCTCGCGCTCTTCGATCTCTGGTGAGACCAGATATTCAGCCTGGGCCACAAAGTGGTCGCCGTTGTCAGCAAGCGTAGTGATGTTGGCACGCTGCAAGCCTTCAACCAGCACTTTCACCGTCCCGTCTGGCAGTTTTAACATCTGCAGGACGGAGGCAATTGTACCCACTGAAAAAAGATCGTTTATGCCAGGTTCATCCGTTGAAGCCTCTTTCTGTGCGACCAGCATGATCTTTTTATCATGATCCATTGCGGCTTCGAGGCACCGAATTGATTTTTCCCGGCCAACAAACAACGGAATTACCATGTGCGGATAAACTACCACGTCGCGCAAAGGCAAGACGGGGATTTCAATGCGTTCAGAACGCTCAGGATTCATAGAGCTCTCTCTTAGTTTAGTGTCCGCCAGGTGATGGGTACCGCATCAGGCAGGTATGCGGTCAAACCCACAGGTGTCTGAGTATATGGGGATGATTGTCAGACATTCAATGTCACAACGGTGAGAAATGCAAAAGGGGAAAGATTTTCCCCTTTTTAGATGGCACAATGTGGACGATTTGTTTATTTATTCGCCAGAAGCCTGAGCTTCATGCTTGCCATAAATCAGCATAGGTTCGGACTGACCTTCAATAACTGACTCATCAATCACCACTTTCTCGACGTCGTCCATAGAGGGCAGATCGTACATCGTTTCCAGTAGCGCACCTTCCACTATCGAACGCAGACCACGCGCACCGGTTTTACGTGACATCGCCTTTTTCGCAATCGCCGTCAGGGCTTCATCACGGAATTCCAGATCCACGCCTTCCAGGTTAAACAGCGCCTGATACTGCTTGGTCAGTGCATTTTTTGGCTCACGCAGGATCTGAATCAGCGCCTCTTCACTCAGTTCATTGAGCGTTGCGACGACAGGCAGACGACCAATGAACTCGGGGATCAGACCAAATTTGATCAAATCTTCCGGCTCACACTGCGCCAGCAGCTCGCCTTCCGTTGCTTTTTGCGATTTGCCTTTTACCGTTGCACCAAATCCGATGCCCGAACCGGTTTCAACACGCTGGGAAATCACCTTGTCGAGCCCGGCAAACGCACCACCACAGATAAACAGAATCTTCGAGGTATCGACCTGCAAAAACTCCTGCTGCGGATGTTTACGGCCGCCCTGCGGAGGAACCGCAGCCACTGTCCCTTCAATCAACTTCAGTAACGCCTGCTGTACCCCTTCGCCCGACACATCACGGGTGATAGAAGGATTGTCTGACTTACGTGAAATTTTGTCGATTTCATCGATGTAGACAATACCACGCTGTGCTTTCTGCACATCGTAGTCACATTTTTGCAGCAGTTTCTGGATGATGTTTTCAACGTCTTCACCCACATAACCGGCTTCGGTTAACGTGGTGGCATCCGCCATGGTGAAAGGCACATCCAGTAAACGGGCAAGGGTTTCAGCCAGCAGCGTTTTACCGCTACCTGTAGGACCGATGAGCAGGATATTACTTTTGCCCAGTTCGATTCCGTTGCTGGTATCCCCGTTGCGCAGACGTTTGTAGTGGTTATACACCGCTACGGCCAGGACTTTCTTGGCCCTTTCCTGACCAATAACGTAATCGTCGAGGTGATGGCGAATCTCATGCGGCGTAGGCAGTGCACTACGTTCGCGATGCGGGGCAACCTCTTTAATCTCTTCGCGAATAATGTCGTTACACAGATCAACGCACTCATCGCAGATATACACTGACGGCCCGGCAATCAGCTTACGCACTTCATGCTGGCTTTTGCCGCAAAAAGAGCAGTACAGCAACTTTCCTGAACCGTCTTTGCGCTTATCTGTCATCAGTTAACCTCTTCCTGTTCTCAGGCCGTACCAGGGGTACAGCACTGGCCGTGGGTACACGGCCGATGTTCATTCAACCCATTATAACCCTGTCCTGTTAACTATAGACCAGAGACAAGGCGAAGTTAGGGCTTATTGGCGATGGGTCAGGATTGAATCGACCAATCCATACTCTACCGCTTCGCTGGCGGAGAGGAAACGGTCACGCTCGGTATCACGCTCAATTTCTTCCAGTGACTTGCCGGTGTGCTCCGCCATGAGTTCATTCATGCGCTGCTTCACTTTCAGGATTTCGCGCGCATGGATTTCAATGTCACTCGCCTGTCCCTGATAGCCACCCAGCGGTTGGTGAATCATTACGCGTGAGTTTGGCAGACAAAAACGCTTGCCCTTAGTCCCGGCCGTCAACAGGAAAGCCCCCATTGAACAGGCCTGGCCCATACAAATTGTACTGACGTCCGGCTTGATAAACTTCATGGTGTCATAAATTGACATCCCTGCCGTAATCACGCCACCCGGCGAGTTGATATAAAGGTAAATATCTTTTTCCGGATTCTCTGCTTCCAGAAACAGCATCTGGGCCACAATCAGGTTCGCCATGTGATCTTCTACCTGGCCGGTAAGGAAGATTACGCGCTCTTTAAGCAGACGGGAATAGATGTCGTATGAACGCTCGCCGCGCGAGGTTTGCTCGACCACCATTGGCACCAACGCATTGTGCGGTGCAGTAAACTCACGATCGCCACTGTATGACATTACCGTCTCCTGGATAAATTTCATTGGCAACATTCTGTACCGATTTTACGTAAGACGAGCGTCAAAAACTATGCTCTGCCTCTTACCGACAACTCAAGGACGGTTAATCAGTCAGCCGAACTGTTTTTTGCATACTCCCTGTATCTTGGGATGCTGCTCAGTTGTTTCAAGCATAACAACCTTTTCATCAATCGCTAACCCGGAAAAAGCGATGCGTGAACAATTTGCCCAAAAAATAACCAAATAGCGGCAAACCGGCAGACAGCGAGCCTGATACAGAAAAAAGCCCGCGACTTTTCAGGCGCGGGCTTCAGCACAACCGGTTAAACGGACGATTAGGCCTGAGCGGTCTGATTCATCAGTTCCTGGAAGTTAGTTTCTTTCTCAGAGACTTTGGCTTTTGCCAGCACGGCTTCAACAGCCTGCTCTTCCAGCGCGACATTGCGCATGTTGTTCATCAGCTCGTTATTTTTGCTGTAGAACTCGATCACTTCCTGCGGATCTTCATACGCAGAAGCCATCTCTTCGATCAGCACTTTAACGCGATCTTCGTCAGCTTTCAGCTCGTGGGTACGAATCACTTCGCCCAGCAGCAGGCCGACAACAACGCGACGTTTCGCCTGCTCTTCGAACAGTTCACGTGGCAGTTCCAGCGCCTGCTTCTCATCACCACCGAAGCGCTGTGCAGCCTGACGACGCAGAACGTCGACTTCGCTGTCGATCAGTGCAGAAGGCACGTCGATTGGGTTAGCGTCAACCAGACCGTCGATAGCCTGCGTTTTCACGCGGTTACGAATAGCGCCTTTCAGCTCGCGTTCCATGTTTTTACGCACTTCGGCACGCAGACCGTCAACTGAGCCATCTTCTACGCCGAAACGTTTGATGAAGTCTTCAGTCAGTTCTGGCAGTTCGCGCGTTTCAACTTTCTTCAACACGATTTCGAACTTAGCGTCTTTCCCTTTCAGGTTTTCAGCATGGTAGTCATCAGGGAATTTCACATCGATAGTGAAGGTTTCACCTGCTTTATGACCCACAACACCTTCTTCAAAACCTGGGATCATGCGGCCCTGGCCCATTGCCAGAACGAAATCTGAGGCTTTACCGCCTTCAAACTCTTCGCCGTCAACTGAACCGGTAAAATCGACAGTCGCGCGGTCTTCTGCGCCCGCAGCGGCGTCGGTTTCAATCCAGTTAGCCTGCTGCTTACGCAGGGTTTCCAGCATGGTATCAACGTCAGCGTCAGTGACCTGAACCTGTGGCTTCTCGACTTCGATGTTTTCCAGGCCTTTCAGCTCAACTTCTGGATACACTTCGAATTCTACCGCATAGGTAAAGTCCTGACCTTCAGTGTATTCGCCTGGCACGTAGTTAGGTGCGCCAGCCGGATTGATTTTCTCTTTGATGATGGCGTCAACAAAGTTACGCGTCATCAGATCGCCCAGCACGTCCTGGCGCACAGACGCACCGTAGCGCTGTGCCACGATGTTCATTGGCACTTTGCCTTTACGGAAACCATCGATACGGACTTTCTTCGCCACATCCACCAGTTCTTTTTTAACAGCGCTTTCGATGCTGTCAGAAGCGACAGTAATCGTAATGCGACGGCCCAGGCCCTGAGTGGTTTCTACAGAAACTTGCATCTTGTTACCTCAAAAAATCACGTGCTCGGTCAACTTCAGACACCACACATTGGTTAATGCGCCGTATCTAACAACCGGGACGGCTTCCGTGAAGAGAACCTGATCCCTGTTACCAGAAGCGTCCCGAAGACATTCCGGAAAAATAGACGCAGCATTATAGCGGCATCGCTGAGATGAGTCGAGGATGCTAAGTCACCACTTTTTAGGGAGTTTGCTGCTTTTTTGAGCCGCAGATCGCGTTTAGCCACAATTAAACGCCAAAAACGGCCCGCAGGCCGTTTAAAAATGGTGCACTCAGGCTAGCGTTCCGGCACCCCGGCAGTTGGGTGACGCCAGGACCGTATCCTGCAATCCTTCCCACTCTTTAAGCGTGTACGTATGCAGCGCTAAGGCATGAACGCTTCCCGCCAGTTCTGCACTGAGTTCACTGTAAATCGCCCGATGACGCGCCAGGAAACGCTGGCTGGTAAAACTGTCACTGACGATCACAACTTTAAAGTGGCTTTCCGAACCCGCAGGCACATTGTGTCGGTAGCTTTCATCGTGGACCTCCAGATGAGCCGGCGCAAAAGCCAGCCGCAGCTTTTCTTCTATCTGTTCTCGAATCATGGTTTTACCCTCAATGGCGAGCGCGGTGCCCCATCTGTTTAAATATTAGTCGGTTTTCTGCCACACTACGCGATGGCGGGCAGAATATTATCATTCCCGCGGTTTCTGCGCGCGCGCCTTATCGGCTCGTCGTTTTACGCAATACAACGCGGACGAAACACCGTTGCGTGACTTTACCTCGCGCTGGGGGCTTTATTCACTGCACCGCTTTGCTATGATGGCCGCAGTTTTTGCACACCAACCCATTACATTAACGAGAAAGCGTATGTTGAAAAAACTGTTATTCCCACTGCTGGCTGCTTTTATCCTGGCCGGCTGTGCTTCCAGCAACAACACACTGACGATTCAACCTAAAATTCAGCTGCCGCAACGCGATCCCAGCCTGATGGGCGTCACCGTAAGTATCAACGGTGCTGACCAACGCCGCGATCAGGCGCTGGCAAAAGTGAACCGCGACGGACAACTGGTCAGCCTCACACCGTCCCGCGACCTGCGTTTCTTACTGCAGGAAGTGCTGGAAAAACAGATGACGGCACGCGGCTATATGGTTGGCCCCAACGGCGCAGTCGATCTGCAAATCATTGTTAATAATCTGTATGCCGACGTGACCCAGGGTGACGTGCGTTACAGCATTACGACCAAGGCAGATATCTCTATTGTTGCCACCGCGAAAAACGGCAACAAGCAGATTAAAAACTACCGTCAGACCTACAGCGTAGAAGGTGCCTTCAGCGCCAGTAACCAGAAAATCACCAATGCGGTGAACTCAACGCTGAGCGATGTGATTGCCGATATGGCGCAGGACACCAGCGTCAACGAATTTATTAAACAAAACTCTCACTAATTTTGCCCCTCGCCCGGCTTGATGCCGGGCGCTTTTCAAGGTCAGTATGAATCACTATTTCCGCGTCTTCCGTCAAAAAAATGCCGCTGTGTTGCTCCTTCTGGGATTCGCGTCAGGTTTGCCCCTGGCATTAACGAGCGGGACCTTACAGGCGTGGATGACCGTTGATAATATTGATCTCAAAACCATCGGTTTCTTTTCTCTCGTGGGCCAGGCTTACGTGTTTAAGTTTCTCTGGTCACCGATGATGGATCGCTACACACCGCCGTTTCTGGGCCGTCGTAAAGGGTGGTTATTGATCACCCAGCTAGCGCTGGTCGCCAGCATCATCGCGATGGGATTTATGCAGCCCAGCCGGGATTTGACCCTGATGGCGGCACTGGCGGTGTTGATTGCGTTCTGTTCCGCGTCTCAGGATATTGTGTTTGACGCCTGGAAGACGGACGTTTTGCCACCTGAGCAACGCGGAAGCGGCGCGGCTATCACGGTGTTAGGCTACCGACTGGCCATGTTGATATCGGGTGGACTCGCCCTGTGGCTGGCCGATCGCTATCTGGGCTGGCGGGCAACTTACTGGCTGATGGCGCTGTTGCTGGTTCCCTGCATCGTCGCAACCTTTATCGCTAACGAGCCGGATAACCGACAGTCCGCGCCTCAGTCGCTTCGTCAGGCGGTGGTCGATCCCCTACGAGACTTTTTTAACCGTAATAATGCCTGGCTGCTGATAACGCTGATCATCCTTTACAAGCTCGGCGATGCGTTTGCCGCCTCGCTCACTACCACTTTTTTGATTCGCGGCGTGGGCTTTAATCCGGGCGATGTCGGGTTGGTTAATAAGACGCTCGGCCTGCTGGCGACTATCATCGGAGCGCTGTATGGCGGCGTGCTGATGCAGCGCCTGAGCCTGTTTCGCGCGCTGATGATTTTTGGCCTGCTACAGGCGGTATCCAATTTTGGCTACTGGCTGCTGGCAGTCACCGACAAGCATCTGTGGAGCATGGCAGGCGCAGTATTTATCGAAAACTTGTGTGGCGGTATGGGCACGGCTGCGTTTGTCGCGCTACTGATGACGCTGTGCAACAAGTCCTTTTCGGCAACGCAGTTCGCGCTGCTGTCGGCCCTGTCGGCGGTAGGTCGGGTTTACGTTGGCCCTGCGGCGGGCTTCTTAGTTGAACTGTGGGGCTGGCCGAGCTTCTATGCGTTTACGGTACTGGCTGGCTTACCGGGTCTGGTGCTGTTAGCATTTTGCCGTGGCACGCTGGATTTCACACAAACAACCGGGCAGTTTTTGCCGCGTACCCGTTTCGCAGCGGGCTACCGCTGGACAAACCGGCTGTTCGCCAGCGGCTGCGGGTTGCTGGCTTTATGGCTGCTGGCACTGGCGCTGAATGCAGCGGGCTTACCCTGTCTGTCGACAGCACTGGTCCCGCTGTTTGAAGCCGGCATGACGTTGGCACTCTGTGGTGTACTCTGCGGCGTGGTGCTGGATTATCGCTCGCTGCATCAGCGTGGTGATCTTCCCGGCATTCGCTAACAGGGTGGGTTTTTGGTTAAATTTCGCACAGTCGGTTAAGCGCGCCTAATTTGTCTTTGCGTGTCAATTTACAAAAAAATATTTCGGTCAGTGGGTGCATTCGATCAGAATATTTAAAACCGGTGCGCAATTAATTAGGTTAAAATTAATCGAATAAATGATGCAATATTGTTAAATAATTGGGTGATTAAAGTCAGGGTTATACCATTACCACTTTTGTTTAACCCTATATCCATCTCTTTTTGTTATATTGCCGCCAACTGCTTGTCCACGTTAATAATTTGTCACCGAGAACAACATCTGTGACACCCTTAGCAAAAGGTGTCAACATGGTTCTGACACATCCTTAAGCTGGTTTACACTGCATAAACCTTCCCGTAAAATGCGCGCACACTTAAACGACAATAGAGCCCTTTGTCATTGAGGTCGTTAAATGAGACTCAGTAAATACAATAAAAGTTTGGGGATTTTGTCATTAATCGCAGGCACTTTATTAATGAGTGGCTGCGATAATGCATTGTTAAATCCCAAAGGACAGATTGCGCTGGAGCAACGTTCGCTGATACTGACCGCTTTTGGTCTGATGATGATCGTCGTGATACCTGCAGTCTTGATGGCCGTGGTGTTTGCCTGGAAATATCGGGCGTCGAACACTAATGCCAAATACAGCCCTAACTGGTCACACTCTAACAAAGTGGAAGCCGTGGTCTGGACCATTCCGATCCTGATCATCGTTTTCCTTGGTGTGCTGACCTGGAAATCAACCCACGCCCTGGAGCCGAGCAAACCGCTGGCGTCAGACGTGAAACCGGTTGAGATTGATGTGATTGCCCTGGACTGGAAATGGCTGTTCATTTATCCAGAACAAGGTATTGCGACAGTTAACCAGATTGCCTTCCCGGCAAACACACCGGTTAACTTCAAAATCACCTCTAATTCCGTTATGAACTCCTTCTTTATTCCTACGCTCGGTAGCCAGATCTACGCGATGGCAGGCATGCAGACTAAACTGCATCTGATTGCCAACGAGCCAGGAACTTTCGACGGTATTTCCGCCAACTTCAGTGGTCGCGGTTTCTCTGGTATGAAGTTTAAAGCCATTGCCACCAAAGACGACGCGGAGTTCCAGCAGTGGGTTGCTAAAGTTAAAGCGGCACCTAACACGCTGACAACGATGGATGATTTCGAGAAAGTAGCCGTACCAAGCGAAAATCACCCGGTGGAATATTTCTCTTCTGCTAATCCTGAACTGTTCTTGCAGGTCATCAACAAGTTCATGCATAGCCACGGGAAGATGGACATGCCTGAGCATAAAGGCATGGACATGAGTCACACCGCTACCGCGGGAGCCGAGGAATAATACGATGTTCGGAAAATTAACACTGGATGCGGTACCGTTCCATGAGCCGATTGTCATGGTCACGGTTGCCGGTATCATCATCGCAGGTCTGGCGCTTGTCGCTGCCATCACTTATTTCGGTAAGTGGAAATATCTGTGGTCAGAATGGTTCACCTCCATCGACCACAAAAAACTGGGTATCATGTACATCATCATGGCGTTCGTCATGTTGCTGCGCGGCTTTGCCGATGCGGTAATGATGCGTACCCAGCAGGTTCTGGCTTCGGCCGGGGAAGCAGGCATACTGCCGCCGCATCACTACGACCAGATCTTCACCGCGCACGGCGTGATCATGATCTTCTTCGTGGCGATGCCGTTCGTCGTGGGCCTGATGAACATTGCTGTACCTTTGCAAATTGGTGCGCGTGACGTTGCCTTCCCGTTCCTGAACAACCTGAGCTTCTGGTTTACCGCGATTGGTGTAATCCTGGTTAACCTGTCTCTGGGTGTCGGTGAATTCGCACAAACTGGCTGGCTGGCCTATCCACCGCTGTCGGGGGCAGAATACAGTCCTGGCGTGGGGGTAGACTACTGGATCTGGAGTCTCCAGCTCTCCGGTATTGGTACCACGCTGACCGGTATTAACTTCTTCGTGACCATTCTGAAGATGCGTGCACCGGGCATGGACCTGTTCAAAATGCCGGTATTTACCTGGGCTTCCCTGTGCACCAACGTCCTGATCATCGCTGCGTTCCCGGTTCTGACCGTAACGTTGGCACTGTTGACACTTGATCGTTACCTCGGCTTCCATTTCTTTACCAATGATATGGGCGGTAACATGATGATGTACGTCAACCTGATCTGGGTTTGGGGTCATCCAGAGGTGTACATCCTTGTTCTGCCGGTCTTTGGTGTCTTCTCTGAAGTCACTGCGACCTTCTCGAAAAAACGTCTGTTTGGTTACACCTCACTGGTATGGGCAACTATCGCCATCACCGTGTTGTCGTTCATCGTTTGGCTGCACCACTTCTTCACCATGGGTGCGGGTGCGAACGTAAACGCCTTCTTCGGTATTATGACGATGATTATCGCCATTCCTACCGGGGTTAAAATCTTTAACTGGCTGTTCACCATGTACCAGGGCCGCATTCAGATGCACTCTGCGATGTTGTGGACCGTAGGCTTCCTGGTCACCTTCTCTGTCGGTGGTATGACCGGTGTTCTGCTGGCGGTGCCAGGTGCGGACTTCGTGCTGCACAACAGTCTGTTCCTGATTGCTCACTTCCATAACGTGATTATTGGTGGTGTGGTATTCGGTTGTATGGCAGGCGTGACTTACTGGTTCCCGAAAGCGTTCGGCTTTACGCTGAACGAAACCTGGGGCAAGCGTGCCTTCTGGTTCTGGATTATCGGCTTCTTCGTCGCCTTTATGCCGCTGTACGTTCTGGGCTTTATGGGGATGACACGTCGTCTGAGCCAGGACATCGACCCGCAGTTCCACCCTCTGTTGGTGGTAGCGGCAGGCGGTGCGGCACTGATTGCATGCGGTATCCTTTGCCAGATCATTATGTTCTACGTTTCTGTGCGTGACCGCGACCAGAACCGCGATCTGACCGGTGACCCATGGGGCGCGCGTACGCTGGAGTGGGCAACCTCTTCACCACCGCCGTTCTATAACTTTGCTGTTATCCCGCATGTGCATGAGCGTGACGCTTTCTGGGAAATGAAAGAGAAAGGCGAAGCGTACAAGCAACCGGCTCATTATGAAGAAATTCATATGCCGAAAAACAGCGGTGCTGCGATTGTTATTGCCGCGTTTGCGACCATCTTCGGTTTTGCGATGATCTGGCATATCTGGTGGCTGGCAGGTCTTTCTTTCCTCGGCATGATCGTAACCTGGATCGTGAAGAGCTTCGACGAAGACGTGGATTACTACGTTCCGGTTGCCGAAGTAGAGAAGATTGAAAAGCAGCACTTTGACGAAATCAGCAAAGCAGGTCTGAAATAATGTCAACTGAAACCGTAAAACACCACCACGACGCCCATGCGGAGCATGGGCATCACGATGCAGGAGCCAATAAAGTCTTTGGCTTCTGGATCTACCTGATGAGTGACTGCATTATCTTCGCAACGCTGTTTGCGACCTATGCAGTTATGGTTAACAGCACCGCCGGTGGTCCGGCAGGCAAAGATATCTTTGAACTGCCGTTCGTGCTGGTTGAAACCGCCCTGCTGTTATTAAGCTCCATCACCTACGGCATGGCGGTTATCGCCATGAACAAGGAAAACAAAGGCACCGTTATCGGCTGGCTGGCGTTGACCTTCCTGTTTGGTGCTGGCTTCATCGGGATGGAAATCTATGAGTTCCATCACCTGATTGTTGAAGGCTTTGGTCCTGATCGCAGTGGTTTCCTGTCTGGCTTCTTTACGCTGGTCGGTACTCACGGTCTGCACGTAACCTCTGGTTTAATCTGGATGGCCGTGCTGATGTTCCAGATCGCGAAACGCGGTCTGAACGCCACTAACCGTACCCGTATCATGTGTCTGAGCCTGTTCTGGCACTTCCTGGACGTGGTTTGGATTTGCGTGTTTACCGTAGTTTATCTGATGGGAGCCATGTAATGAGTCATTCTGTTAACGAACATGGTGCATCACACGGTAGCGTGAAGTCTTACATGATCGGCTTCATCCTCTCTATCATCCTGACGGGAATCCCGTTCTGGATGGTAATGGATGGTAGCGCTTCTCATGGAACCATCCTCGGTGTTGTGCTGGTCTGTGCAGTAGTTCAGGTGCTGGTTCACCTGGTTTACTTCCTGCATCTGGACAGCAAATCTGAAGGTGGCTGGAACATGGTGGCCATTGTCTTCTCAGCAATCATTATTCTGATTGTTGTCGTTGGCTCACTGTGGATCATGTGGAACCTCAACTACAACATGATGCCCCACTAAAGAGTCTGTGTAATGTTTAAGCAATACCTGCAAGTTACAAAGCCAGGAATTATTTTCGGGAATTTAATTTCTGTGATCGGCGGATTTTTGCTGGCCTCTAAGGGCAGCATTGATTACGCCCTGTTTCTCACCTCACTGGTTGGCGTGTCGCTGGTTGTTGCATCAGGTTGTGTTTTTAACAACGTGATCGACCGTGACATTGATATCAAGATGGAGAGAACCAGGAATCGGGTGCTGGTAAAAGGCCTTATCTCCGCGAAAGTTAGCCTGGTTTACGCCACTGTGCTGGGTATTGCTGGCTTTGCACTGCTGTATTTCGGTGCTAACCCGCTGGCCATGTGGCTGGCGGTGATGGGCTTCGTGGTATACGTTGGCATTTACAGCCTGTATATGAAGCGTCACTCCGTCTACGGTACGCTGATTGGTAGCCTGTCCGGCGCTGCGCCGCCGGTCATTGGCTACTGTGCAGTGACCAATGAGTTTGATGCCGGTGCCTTAATCCTGCTGGCGATCTTTAGCCTGTGGCAGATGCCGCACTCCTACGCGATTGCCATCTTCCGCTTTAAAGATTACCAGGCTGCCAACATCCCGGTGTTACCGGTGGTAAAAGGCATTTCCGTGGCAAAAAATCACATTACGCTCTATATCCTGGCGTTTATGATTGCCACGCTGATGCTGACGCTGGGCGGCTACGCGGGCTACAAATATCTGGTCGTCGCGTCTGCTGTTAGCGTGTGGTGGCTGGGAATGGCACTGTCAGGCTATAAAACCTCAAACGATCGGGTTTGGGCACGTAAGCTGTTCGTCTTCTCGATTGTGGCGATTACGGCCCTGAGCGTCATGATGTCGGTTGATTTTATGACGCCAGCCTCGAAAGACCTGCTGACCTACGTGCGCTAATGTGTACTAAAACAGCATGAAACGGGCGCGATTTTCGCGCCCTTTCTTTTTGTTACCACTGCTTAAGAACTATTGTTTTACCCGCCCGCTCTCCCTCCCTAGAATAAACGCAGCACAACAACAGAGGTTGGAATGAACGATAACAAAATGACTCCGGTGGAGCTGCGCGCCACGTGGGGCCTCGGCACGGTCTTTTCCCTGCGTATGCTGGGAATGTTTATGGTCCTGCCGGTATTGACCACCTATGGCATGGCACTCCAGGGCGCGAGTGAAACCTTAATTGGCCTGGCCATTGGCATCTACGGCCTGGCACAGGCGATTTTCCAGATCCCCTTTGGCCTGCTGTCCGATCGCATTGGGCGTAAGCCCCTGATTGTGGGCGGCCTGCTGCTGTTTGTACTCGGCAGCGTGATTGCTGCCAGCACGGCGTCCATTTGGGGCATCATACTGGGACGTGCACTGCAGGGTTCCGGGGCGATTGCCGCCGCCGTCATGGCACTCCTGTCTGATTTGACCCGCGAACAGAACCGCACCAAAGCGATGGCGTTTATCGGCATCAGCTTTGGCGTCACCTTTGCCATTGCGATGGTCTTAGGTCCAATAGTGACCCACAAGCTGGGCTTACATGCCTTGTTTTGGATGATCGCGCTCCTTGCGACAATGGGGATTGCGATTACCTTATGGATCGTGCCCTCCTCCTCTCATCACGTACTTAATCGTGAGTCGGGCATGGTGCGCGGCAGCTTTAGCAAAGTGCTGGCCAACCCAAGGCTGGTCAAACTGAACCTGGGCATTTTCTTTTTGCACATTCTGCTGATGTCGAGCTTTATCGCCCTGCCCGACCAGTTTGAACAGGCTGGCTTACCGCCGTCGGAACACTGGAAAGTGTATCTGACCACCATGCTGATTGCGTTTGCGGGCGTCGTGCCCTTTATCATTTATGCAGAAGTTAAACGCCGCATGAAGCGGGTTTTTGTCGGCTGCGTCGGCATGATGGTTATCGCAGAAATTGTCTTATGGGGCGCGCAGGGGCATTTCTGGACGCTGGTGGTCGGCGTGCAGCTGTTCTTCCTGGCGTTTAACCTGATGGAGGCGATTCTGCCTTCGCTGGTCAGTAAGGAGTCACCTGCCGGTTATAAAGGCACCGCAATGGGGCTTTATTCCACCAGCCAGTTTTTAGGCGTTGCCATCGGCGGTAGCCTGGGCGGTTGGCTGTTTGGCCATTTCGATGCGCAAACCGTATTTATGGTGGGGGCGATCGTGGCCGCGGCCTGGCTGTTTGTCAGTATGACAATGCAGGAACCGCCTTATGTCAGCAGCCTGCGTCTGGTGTTGAGCGATGCCGCACTGGCTGTGCCTAATCTGGAAAAGCGGTTGAAAGCACAGCCTGGCGTCTCATCGGTGCTGATTGTGCCGGAAGAGAAAAGCGCCTACATCAAGATAGACAGTAAAGTCACCAGTCGTCCTGAACTGGAAGCACTCATCGGCAGTTGTTAAAACGGGGCTGCACTGTCTGTGTTGGCAGGGGAAGATTGCCTCAGTTGCCGTCAGATATGCGGTAACAGCCCAGATGCATTAAGGTGCCGCGTTTAACGCTGGCACCTTTTTTCATCAGGTAGTCATCGCATCCTGCCTCGGGTTTACAATGACATATCCACCACAATACGGCCTTCAATCTTGCCTGCATGCATCCGGGCAAAGATATCGTTAATATTGCTGAGCGGTTCAATCGCCACGCTGGCTTTCACTTTATGACGGCTGGCAAAATCCAGCGCCTCCTGTAAATCCTTACGCGTTCCGACGATAGAACCGCGCACCGTAATGCCGTCCAGCACCATATCGAAAATAGACAGATCGAATTTGCCAGGCGGCAAGCCATTTAACACCATGGTGCCCCCGCGACGTAACGTGCCGATCGCCTGCTCAAAGGCTTTAGGCGACACCGCCGTGACCAGCACGCCGTGCGCGCCGCCAAAGTGCTCATGAAACACCTTGGCCGGATCGACGTTTCTGGCATTCGCCACCACGCTGGCACCAAGGCGTTGGGCAAAGGCCAGCTTATCGTCATCGATATCGACAGCCGCCACGTTAAGCCCCATCGCGACGGCATACTGTATAGCCATGTGCCCTAACCCACCGATGCCGGAAATCACCACCCAGTCACCGGGTTTGGTGTCGGTCATTTTTAAACCTTTATAGACCGTCACGCCCGCACAGAGCACCGGTGCCACCTCGTTGAATGCGAGGTTTTCGGGGATGATGCCGACATAGTTGGCGTCCGCCACGCAGTATTCGGCAAAACTGCCGTTAACCGAATAGCCGGTATTTTGCTGGCTATGGCACAGCGTTTCCCAGTTATCGAGACAGTGCTCGCAGTGACCGCAGGCGGAGTAGAGCCAGGGCACGCCAACCCGATCGCCCACCTTCAGGTGATGTACGTTATCACCCACCGCGACCACCTGCCCGACGCCCTCATGTCCCGGGATAAAGGGAGGTACGGGCTTCACCGGCCAGTCGCCCTCTGCCGCATGCAGATCGGTGTGACACACGCCCGTCGCCGCGATTTTCACCAGAATCTGTCCTGCGCCCGGCTGTGGCACGGGAACCTGCTCAATGACTAACGGCTCACCAAAGGCCTTCACGACCGCGGCTTTCATCATCGTGTTGATTTTCATCGTCATGATTTACGCTCCAGATAGGTTACGGACTTAAAACAGCCCCAGCGGTGCCGTGTCATAGCTGACCAGCAAATTTTTCGTTTGCTGATACTGGCTGAGCGCCATTTTATGGGTTTCACGGCCAACACCGGATTGCTTGTAACCGCCAAAGGCGGCGTGGGCCGGATAAATGTGGTAACAGTTGGTCCAGACGCGCCCGGCTTTAATGGCGCGCCCCATGCGGTAGGCTAAATTACTGTCCCGCGTCCAGACGCCCGCGCCTAAACCAAACTGCGTTTCATTGGCGATGCGCAAGGCTTCTGACTCATCTTTAAAGGTAGTCACACCGATAACCGGGCCAAAAATTTCCTCCTGAAAGCAGCGCATGTTGTTGCTGCCTTTAATCAGCGTAGGCTGAATATAGAAACCGTTATCCAGGTCGGACGATATCAAGGCCCGCTCACCCCCGGTCAGGATCTCGCCCCCTTCGTTGCGGGCAATCTCGATATACGACAAAATTTTATCGAACTGCTGACGCGAAGCCTGCGCGCCAATCATGGTGTCGGTGTCGAGCGGATCGCCGCGCCGAATCGTCGCCACTTTAGCCATCACCCGCTCCATGAAAGGCGCATACACAGACTCATGAATGAGCGCGCGGGAAGGACATGTACAGACTTCGCCCTGATTAAAAAAGCCTAGCACAAGCCCTTCTACTGCCTTCTCAATAAAATCTGGCTCGCCGTTCATAATGTCGGCAAAGTAGATGTTGGGGGATTTCCCGCCCAACTCTACCGTACAGGGGATAATATTTTCTGCGGCACAGGCCATAATATGACGCCCCACCGGCGTTGAACCGGTAAAGGCGATTTTGGCTATACGCTTACTGGTCGCCAACGCTTCCCCCGCCTCACGGCCAAAGCCCTGCACCACGTTGAGCACCCCGGCAGGAAACAGATCGCCGATCAGCTCCATCAACAGCGTAATGCCCAACGGGGTTTGCTCAGCAGGCTTCAGCACCACACAGTTACCGGCGGCCAGCGCAGGGGCCAGCTTCCATGCCGCCATCAGCAAGGGAAAGTTCCAGGGGATAATCTGTCCCACTACGCCCAGCGGCTCATGAAAGTGATAGGCCACGGTTTTCTCATCGATCTCGCCGGTGCTGCCCTCTTGCGCACGCAGGCATCCCGCGAAGTAGCGAAAATGGTCGGCGGCCAGGGGCAGATCGGCATTGAGCGTTTCCCGAATCGGTTTGCCGTTATCCCAGCTTTCCGCCACGGCCAGCTTTTCCAGGTTGGCATCAATGCGGTCAGCCACCTGAAGCAGCAGGTTGGATCGGGTTTGTACCGAGGTTTTCCCCCAGGCTTCTGCAGCACGATGCGCGGCATCCAGGGCCAAATCAATATCGCGTGCATCGGAGCGCGGGAAGTGAGCAATATCACTGCCGTTGACGGGCGAAGTATTCATGAAATATTGCCCGTTCAGTGGCTCAATAAATTTGCCATCAATGTAGTTGCCGTAGGCAGACTGGAACGTGACTAACGCACCTGGTGAACCGGGATGGGCATAACGCATTGCAAACTCCTTCTGTAGGGTAGACAGGCAGCGGCATGATGTTTTTTTAACGGACAGCTCGCTGTAACCTGACGCTTGCACGGCCTGTGCCAACTCCGACCGAAGCGGGGAAGCGCATTAAAACAGAGAATAATCAGGAACCTGCACATCAGGCAAACCAACGTTCAGTGCAGAATCAGGGGTTTCATCCGGCTTTGTGTTGCAAATCGCAACACTGGAAAAACCAAGACGCTACAATTCCGCAACACTTTTTCGAACGCACGAGGTCATTCATGCAGGACAAGGTTTCCGATGCCACACTGCCCGCTATCGACAATAACCCACTGCTGAGTGATTCCTGGTTACGCAGCCAACTCTACGGGCTGGAGCGTTCGGCCGATGATTTTCCTCGCCTGCCCCAGACAGAGCTGACAGAACTGGTCGCCAGCAATACCGACCTGCAACAGTTTTCTCAGCCGGTGATGCGCAAGCTGGCACAGAAGGTGGCACCGATGCAGTCGGTGGTCATTCTGTCTGACGCTGCGGGCCGGGTGCTGCATACGTTTGGTGATATGCAGGCGATGCAAAAGGCACAGCGCTTTGCCCTCGCTCCCGGCAACATCTGGAGCGAATGTGGCCGGGGCACGAACGCCATTGGCACAGCCCTGGCGATAGACGATGGATGCGAAGTTGACGGTAATCAACACTTTCTGACCCGCAACCAGGGCCTTTACTGCGCCGCGATGCCGCTGCAAATGCCCAACGGACACATCGCGGGCGTGCTGGATATCTCCGGCCCCGCCCATTTCTCGCACGATCACAGCTTTGCCTGGGTAAAGCAGGCCGCGCGGCAGATTGAGTACCTGTGGGTTAAGCAAAGCCTGCATCCGCAGCAGTGGCTGATGAGCCTGCACCCCGATGTGCACAAACTCGACAGCCTGGATGAGTTGCTGCTGGTGTTTTCGGATAACGTACTGACTGCCGCAAACCGCCTGGCGATGCGTGAACTGGGTCTGCACGCCGAGCAGCTTGGCATCACGACCTTTGAGCAGTTGTTTCCCCAGCGTAACCTGCAGGCCACGGCCCTGCCGACGCCGGTAATAACCGGCCATCAGCCTTATTACTATCGTCTGCGGGCACCGACCCGGACGCGCTTCAGCGTCGCCGCACGTCCTGCGCCACCGCTTCCTTTCTCCCTGCAAAATGAGGGCGACAAAATGGTGCGCCTGTTGAATGCCGGAGTGGCATTGTGCATTCGCGGGGAAACCGGCAGCGGGAAAGAGTACGTGAGCCGCGCGTTGCATCAGCAGAGCCGCTGGCGTGCGGGCAAATTTGTGGCGATTAACTGCGCCGCGATTCCAGAATCGCTGATTGAATCCGAGCTGTTTGGCTATCAGCCCGGGGCGTTTACCGGGGCCAGCAAAAATGGCTATATCGGCAAAATTCGTGAGGCCGATGGCGGCGTCCTGTTTCTGGATGAAATTGGCGATATGCCGCTGGCGCTGCAAACCCGACTCCTGCGGGTGCTTCAGGAAAAAGAGGTCGCACCGTTGGGTTCCAGTCAGAGCTGGCCGGTGAACCTGGCCGTGATCAGCGCAACGCACCAGGATTTGGCCCAGCGCGTCAGCCAGGGCGCATTTCGTGAGGATCTTCTTTATCGCTTACAGGAGTTTTCATTAACCATTCCGCCGCTGCGTGACTGGCCTTCGCTATCGACCTTTATCACACAGCTCTGGGGTGAACTGGGCGGCGATGCGCGCCAGATTGGGCTGTCACCTGAGGTCATGACGACATTAACGCGTTACCGCTGGCCGGGCAACGTACGCCAGTTACGTAGCCTGATGAAAGTCTTGCTGGCGCTGGCTGAAGATGGGGAGACCGTGGGGATAATGCACCTGCCGGAAGCGTACCGTAACGAGGAAGCGCCGGCGTTACCTGCGCGTCAGCAACATGACGATCAGCTGATAAACGCCACGCTGCAGCAGTTTAACGGCAATATCAGCAAAACCGCACAGGCGTTAGGCGTTGCGCGCAGCACGCTGTATCGCCGCGCTGCACGCAATAAATACGGTTAATCGCGGAAGTTTTTAAACTGGAACGGCTGCCCCAGATTGCCGCCGCGCACCAGCGCCATCGCGCCCTGCAGATCGTCGCGTGACTTACCGGTGACCCGCAGGGATTCCCCCTGAATCTGCGTCTGCACTTTGAGCTTGCTGTCTTTGATCAGCTTCACCAGCTTTTTCGCCACATCGGCTTCAATGCCTTTTTTCATTTTGGCATCCAGGCTCCAGCTCTTGCCGCTGTGTTCAATCTCTTCTGGCACGTCCAGTGCCGCGCCTTCAATGCCGCGCTTGAGCATTTTTTCGCGCAGAATATCGACCAGTTGCTTAACCTGAAAGTCAGATTCACTGATGACTTTAATGGTTTCATTTTTTTCATTGAGTTCATAACTGGCGGTGACGTTGCGGAAATCGAAACGCGTTGCCAGTTCACGGTTAGCATTCTCTACCGCATTGCGAACTTCCTGCATGTCGACTTCTGAAACGATATCGAAAGATGGCATCTCTTCTTCTCCTGAGGCTAAACTGGCATGCATAATACGCGTCTTACGGCACTAAATAAAATCACGCTGTGCAGCGCTATACTTAACTCATTGTCACAGCGCATAAATAATAAGCCCGCGAGCGGGAGGCAGCATGAAAATAACCGTATTAGGATGTGGTGCGCTAGGTCAGGTCTGGCTCACCGCCCTTGCCCATTGCGGACACGATGTTCAGGGATGGCTGCGCGTGCCTCAGCCCTACTGTTCCGCTAACGTGATTGATCCGTTAGGCCGCGTGTCAAACCGGACATTTATCGCTAACGATCCGCTGTTTCTGGCCCAGAGCCAACTGCTGTTGGTGACGCTTAAAGCGCCACAGGTGTCGACCGCCGTTAAAAATCTGGAAAGCGTGATGTCAGAAAACTGCCCCGTCCTGCTGCTGCACAACGGGATGGGCACGCTGGGAGAACTCAAAGGGCTTCGGCAACCGCTGCTGCGCGGTATCACCACGCACGCCGCTATGCGAGACGGCACGGTGATCAAGCATGTCGCCAACGGCGTCACGCACATTGGCCCCGGCAACCGTAAAAGCGAGGGCGGAAGTGAGATTGCCGACATCCTGCATGACGCACTGCCCGACGTCGCCTGGCACGACAACATCCGCGCCGCCTGCTGGCGCAAACTGGCGGTTAACTGCGTGATTAACGCCCTGAGCGTGGAGCACGACTGTCAGAACGGCGCGTTGCGTCATTACAGCGGTGAAATAACGACGTTATGCGATGAAATCAGTTGGGTGATGGAACGCGAAGGCCAGTCCGTTGCCAGTCAGAGCCTGCAGGATCACGTCTTTGATGTGATTGAAACCACGGCGGCCAACACCTCATCGATGTTGCAGGATATTCGCGCGCAGCGGCTAACGGAAATTGAGTACATTACCGGTTTTCTGTTGCGCCGCGCACGCACGCACGGCCTAGTGTTGACAGAAAACACGCGCCTGTATGACATGATTAAACGCAAGGAGTCTTATTATGGGCGCGAGCGCCTCAGTCCTGGTCTGTCTGGCTCATGGCAGTGAAGAAATCGAAGCGGTGACCACGCTTGATCTCCTGGTTCGCGGCGGTATAAAAACCCTCACCGCCAGCGTAGAAAGCGACGGAAGCCGGGAAATTGTCTGTTCCCGCGGCGTAAGGTTGCTGGCCGATGTGCCGCTGGTTGAGGTCGCGGACAATGACTATGACGCCATTGTGCTACCCGGTGGCCTGAAAGGAGCCGAGACGTTTCGCGACAGCCCGCTGCTGGTAGAAACCGTCCGCCAGTTCCATCAGTCAGGACGCATTGTTGCCGCCATCTGCGCGGCAGCCGGCACGGTACTGGTGCCGCACAACCTGTTTCCGGTAGGAAATATGACGGGCTTTCCCGGGTTGAAAGACAGGATACCGGAGGATAAATGGATGGAGCGTCGCGTCGTATGGGACCCACGGGTTAATCTGTTAACCAGCCAGGGGCCGGGCACGGCGATGGATTTTGCGCTGAAGTTAATTGATTTATTAGCAGGCAGTGATAAAGCGCGTGAGGTTGCAGCCCAGTTGGTACTGGCACCCGGCATTTATGATTATCAGGCAAGTTAGGATTGGGCGTTAAGACAGCAGATACAGCGGGCACGGCGCCCGCATCACTCTCAGGTGGACGCGGGCACCGCCGAAACAGTCATACTGTCTCGGATCGTCTTACGGGCGGTAAACTTTGACGTTTTTAAAACCCTGCTCATGCAGGTACAGCGCCTGTAACTTGCTCATCACGCCGCGATCGCAATACAGCAGCCAGGTTTTGTTCTGATCGAGATCGCCAAACTGCGTGCTGAGTTTATAGAACGGCATCGATTTCACTTCGGTGCCCACCAGCTGCAGCGGTTTGTCTTCCTGCTCATCCACCGAGCGAATATCCAGCACGCTGTCGTTTTCGTTCAGTAAGCCGACCGTTTCTACCTCGACAACGTCTTCCTGGGTCTGCTCAGCGATGTCGCGAATATCAACGTTAGTGGCTTCGGCCACCATGCGTTCCAGAATCGAGAAGTCAAAATGGCTTTCTTCGGCTTCGATTTTGCCTTTTACCGCCCTAACCGTCGGGCTTTTGGAAATCACACCACAATATTCCGGCATGGTGCTGGCAAAATCTTCGGTGCCGATCTCACGCGCGACCTTAATGATGTGTTCTTTATCATGGGAGATCAGCGGGCGCAGAATCAGCGTATCAGAAGCATTGTCGATCAAACGCAGGTTAGTCAGCGTCTGGCTGGATACCTGCCCCAGCGCTTCACCGGTCACCAGCGCCTGCACGCCATAACGTTCAGCCACCATCGACGCGGCGCGAACCATCATGCGCTTCAGCACCACGCCCATTTGGCCATCGTCGACTTTTTCTAAAATTTCGCCCACGACCGGCTCGAAGTTAATCGCCACAAAACGGACCCGATGCGAACGGCCAAAACGGTTCCAGATATAATGCGCCACCTGACGCACGCCGATTTCATGCGCTGCTCCACCAAGATTAAAGAAGCAGTAGTGCACCCGGCAACCGCGACGCATCAACATGTAGCTTGAAACGCCGGAGTCAAAGCCGCCCGAGATCAGCGACAGCACGTCTTCCTGCGTGCCGATCGGGAAACCGCCCAGCCCTTCATAGCGTGCGGTGACCAGGGTTAAACGGTTTTCTTCCACTTCCAGATTGACCGTCACCTGCGGCTTTTTAAGCTGTACCGTCGCACTGTCGATGTGCTGATTCAGACCACCGCCCACATAGCGTTCCACATCCTGCGAACTGAAGCTGTGTTTGCCCCGGCGCTTAACCCGCACGCAAAACGTTTTGTTTTCAAGAGCATCGCGATACTGCGCCAGCGTCTGCTCAAAAATATGGTGGATATCGGTATATTCACGATCTTCAACCGCAAGGACATGATGAATACCGGGGATGCGCATGAGCTCATCAGGAATGACCCTGCGCATGGCTTCATCTTTACAGCGCACTTCAATATGATCCCAGTGACGCACGACCGCGATCTCATCGCTGACCGTTTTGAGCACGTTACGGATATTGCTGGCAAGAATCTTAATAAAGCGCAGGCGCACCGACTGACTCTTGATGGTGATTTCGGGAAATAACTTGACGATAAACTTCATGGCGATACAGCTTCGTTGGGCAAATAAGTGCTAAAACAGGCTGCACTTAGCTGGTAAGATCATAAAATTGCGGGGTGCCAGGCGCATCCGCATCCGAGGCGCGAGAGTATATCACCTTTACCCGGTGACTGCTTCTGCAACAGCATGCGCATTGATTATTTTGCTAATCATTCTCTGTCAGCTACCATGACCGATTGCAAGATAACGTCCCAACCGTGAGTCGATCCTAACTATGCCGAAAAAAGCCGAACAGCCAGCCAGCTTTGAAACGTCATTGCAGCAGCTGGAACAGATTGTCAGCCGTCTGGAAAGTGGTGAACTGCCGTTGGAAGACGCACTCAATGAATTTGAGCGCGGCGTGCAGTTAGCACGCAACGGCCAACAGACGCTGCAACAGGCTGAGCAGCGCGTTCGTATTTTACTCAGCGATGATAAAGACGCCGACCTCTCCTCCTTTACGCCGGAAAACAGCTAATGGATTTTCCTGAACTGCTCGACGCCTATCACCGGCAGGTGAACCGCGCGTTGACGGGCTTATTAGATGCCTTGCCTTTTCAGAGTTCTCCTCTGGTGAATGCCATGCAGTATGGGGCATTATTAGGCGGAAAACGCCTGCGCCCGTTTCTGGTCTACGCCACCGGCGAAATGCTTCACGCCGACAACGCCAGCCTGGATGCGCCCGCTGCGGCAGTTGAGTGTATTCATGCCTATTCACTGATTCATGACGATCTTCCGGCAATGGACGATGACGCCCTGCGTCGTGGTCAACCGACTTGCCATATCAAATATGGTGAAGACACGGCCATCCTTGCCGGGGATGCGCTGCAAACGCTGGCCTTTTCGATTCTTGCCGACCAGCCGATGCCTGGCGTAAGCGCGGAATACCGACTGGCCATGCTGTCCGAGCTGGCAAAAGCCAGCGGCGTAGCCGGCATGTGCGGTGGACAGGCGTTAGATTTGGCCGCTGAAGGTCAGTCAGTGGGCCTGACCCAACTTGAACAGATTCATCGTCATAAAACCGGGGCATTAATTCGCGCAGCCGTTCGGCTCGGCGCCTTTGCTGCCGGGGAAAAAGGTCGTGAAGCGCTCCCGCATCTTGACCGCTATGCCGATGCGATTGGCCTGGCTTTTCAGGTGCAGGATGACATCCTGGATGTGACGGGCGACACAGCTGTCATCGGAAAACGTCAAGGTGCCGATCAAGATCTTGGAAAAAGCACCTATCCTTCACTGATGGGTCTGGATAATGCCCGCACTAAGGCACTGGATTTGTATCAGGAAGCCGTCGATGCTTTGCATATGCTCTCTGCAAAATCCTATAACACTAAAGCCTTGAAGGCGCTGGCGAGCTTCGTAATTGAACGCGATAAATAACTTCCATGATGAGTCACTGATGAGTTTTGATACTACAAAATACCCGACACTGGCGCAGGCAGAAACGGTTCAGGCGCTGCGAGCCCTGCCTAAAGAGAAATTGCCTGCGCTTTGCAACGAGCTGCGCCAGTATTTATTAGACAGCGTGAGCCGCTCAAGCGGCCATTTTGCGTCGGGCCTGGGCGTGGTCGAGCTGACGGTGGCGCTGCATTACGTTTATAACACACCGTTCGATCACCTGGTCTGGGACGTCGGTCATCAGGCTTATCCGCACAAAATTTTAACGGGTCGTCGCGATCGCATTGGCTCTATTCGCCAAAAGAACGGCGTGCATCCGTTTCCCTGGCGCGGTGAGAGTGAATACGACGTGCTGAGCGTGGGCCACTCCTCCACCTCCATCAGTGCCGGACTGGGGATGGCTGCGGCTGCCGAACGTGAAGGCAAAGGCCGCCGCACCGCCTGCGTTATCGGTGATGGCGCAATCACTGCCGGCATGGCGTTTGAAGCGATGAACCATGCGGGCGATATCAAGTCCGATATGCTCGTTATTCTGAATGACAATGAAATGTCGATTTCCGAAAACGTGGGTGCCCTGAATAACCGACTGGCGCAGATTTTATCCGGCAAAACCTATGCCCGTTTGCGCGAGGGCGGTAAGCGCGTCCTGACCGGCCTGCCGCCTATCAAAGAGTTAGTGCGGCGCACCGAAGAACACCTGAAAGGCATGGTCGTGCCCGGTACGCTGTTCGAAGAGCTGGGATTTAACTATATCGGCCCGGTTGACGGGCATGATGTCCTGACGCTGGTGAATACGCTGAGCAACATGCGCAGCCTGAAAGGCCCGCAGTTCCTGCATATTATGACCAAAAAGGGCAAAGGTTATGCGCCGGCGGAGCAGGACCCTATCGCCTGGCATGCGGTGCCAAAATTTGACATCGCCAGCGGTGAGCTGCCAAAAAGCGCCGAAGGTTTGCCGAGCTATTCCAAAATTTTCGGTAACTGGCTGTGCGAGATGGCCGCTGACGATGCCAAACTGATGGCCATTACGCCAGCCATGCGCGAAGGTTCCGGCATGGTGGGTTTCTCTCGCAAGTATCCCAATCAATATTTTGATGTCGCTATTGCGGAACAGCATGCGGTGACCTTTGCAGCGGGCCTGGCCATTGGCGGCTATAAACCGGTGGTGGCTATCTATTCCACCTTCCTGCAGCGCGCCTACGATCAGGTGATTCACGATGTGGCGATTCAGAAGCTGCCGGTGTTGTTTGCCATCGATCGTGGTGGCATCGTGGGTGCTGACGGTCAAACGCACCAGGGCGCGTTCGATCTCGCCTACCTGCGCTGCGTTCCGGACATGGTGATTATGACGCCGAGCGACGAGGACGAATGTCGCCAGATGCTGTATACCGGCTATCACTATCAGGATGGCCCGGCTGCGGTTCGCTATCCGCGCGGCACCGGCACCGGCGCGGCATTAATGCCGCTGCAAAGCCTGCCGCTGGGTAAAGGCGTGGTAAAACGTCAGGGCGAAAAACTGGCTATCCTCAACTTTGGTACGCTGTTGCCAGAAGCGAGCCAGGTGGCGGAAGCGCTCAATGCCACGCTGGTTGACATGCGCTTTGTGAAACCGCTGGATACGGCACTGATCACTGAGCTGGCGGCCCGTCACGACTCCTTGATTACGCTGGAAGAAGGCGCGATTAAAGGCGGCGCCGGTAGCGGCGTGAATGAGTTTGTCATGGCTAAGCGCCTGGGTGTGCCGGTGCTGAATATCGGCCTGCCTGATGAGTTTATTCCACCCGGCACGCAGGAAGAGATGCGTCACGTCTACCAACTGGACGTTGACGGTATTCAACAGCAAATCAGTCGCTGGCTGGCGCAATAGTTCCCTGCCCCGCTCTCTGCGGAGAGCGGTATTCCTGCTATGCTTGATCCCCTGGGAAAGACATAGCAGGAGTCATCATGAAAACCATTCAATTAGCGAATACCGACTTAAGGGTTTCACGGCTTTGCCTGGGCTGTATGACCTTCGGCGAACCCGATCGTGGCAAGCACGCCTGGACACTGCCTGAAGAGAGCAGCCGTCCGCTCATCCGCCAGGCACTCGACGCCGGGATCAATTTTTTCGATACCGCGAACAGCTATTCGGATGGCAGTAGCGAGGAAATTGTAGGCCGGGCGCTTAACGATTTCGCCCGGCGTGATGAGGTGGTGGTCGCCACCAAAGTTTTCTTTCCCATGAGCAATCTGTCGCAGGGCTTATCCCGTCAAAATATCCTGCAATCCATTGACGACAGCCTGCAACGGCTCGGCATGGACTATGTCGATCTGCTGCAAATTCACCGCTGGGACTATGACACGCCGCTGGAAGAGACGCTGGATGCGCTTAACGAGGTGGTGAAATCAGGAAAGGCGCGTTATATCGGTGCCTCCTCAATGCATACCAACCAGTTTGCTCAGGCCCTGGCATTGCAGGACCAGGAGGGCTGGGCGCGCTTTGTCACCATGCAGGATCAGTACAATCTGATTCAGCGTGAAGAAGAGCGTGAAATGCACCCCTTGTGCCAGCGGGAAAACATTGCGGTTCTGCCCTGGAGTCCGCTGGCGCGCGGCAAGCTTACCCGTCCGTGGGGAGAAACGACCGCACGCTCCGTGTCGGATGAGGTCATCAAATCGCTCTATGCCTCAACCGAGGAAAACGACGCCGTGATAGCCGAGCGCCTGGCGCAGGTTGCGGCAGATAAAGGCGCGACGCGTGCACAGGTGGCTCTGGCCTGGTTGCTTAGCAAGCCTGCCGTCACCGCGCCGATTATCGGTGCCTCCCGTGCAGAGCAGTTTGCCGATCTGGTCAACGCGGTAAATGTCGAGCTGACGCCAGATGATATCGCCAAACTGGAAGAGGCTTATCAACCGCATCCGGCAACGGGCTATCAGTAAGGAACTTTCAGGGAGGCGCGCTATCCGGGCAGCGGCATTGTCTGTTGAATATGCGCTAATCTGAGCACTGATTTGATAGTGACGACCGTTCCCGCGATTGCACGGGAACGGTCGTTGTGCTGTAAAGCAATATGCAGGTTAAGACGATGTTGTTTTGCGTCACCCGGCAAGGTTATCCCGCCAGATAAACGCCTGTACCGTACAGCATCGCCGCCGCGATAATACCTGCGATAATATCATCCACCATGATGCCCATACCGCCGTGCACGTTGCGGTCAAACCAGCGAATCGGCCAGGGCTTCCAGATATCCAGCACCCGGAACAGGACAAAGCCGCTGACCACCCATTGCCAGCTGTTAACCGGAATCGCCATCAGGGTAATCCACATCCCGATAAACTCATCCCAGACAATGCTACCGTGGTCATGCACGCCCATATCTTTGGCGGTGCGATGGCAGAGGTAAACGCCCACGCTAATGCCCAATAACACGACCAGCGAGTACAGGTCATGAGGGAGAAAGGTCATGAGCCACCAAAACGGGATAGCAGCCAGCGATCCCACCGTACCCGGCATAAACGGGCTGAGTCCGCTGCCGAAGCCGGTCGCCAGTAAATGCCAGGGATTGCGCAGGCGCAGGCGACTTTTGGCGAGGGTTTTATCTGTGGTCAAAATGGTCGAATCCTTTATGGCGGAATTCTGTCGGTTTGCCGTTGTCCAGCAGGGACAGTCCTTCTGACTCCGGTGCCATCTGGCCGATACAGGTGTAAGGCACGCCAAGATGACCCAGTGCCACGTCCAGCGCGCCGCGATTGACTTCCGGTACGCTAAAGCACAGTTCGTAGTCCTCTCCGCCGCTCAGCGCCCAGCGCAGTACCTGTGCGGCATCAAAGTTTTCACGCAGTGCAGAAGACAGCGGCAGCGCATCAAGATTGATCCTGGCACCACAGCCGCTGGCTTTCAGCACATGACCCAAATCGGAGATCAGCCCGTCGGATAAATCAATGGCCGATGACGCCAGGGAACGCAACGACTGCCCCTGCAGAATGCGCGGCATCGGGCGCAAATGGCGCTTGATCAGGGCTTCATGTATCGCCGGATCGTCAATGCGACAGTGATGTTGTAATAACGCCAGTCCGGCGGCACTGTCACCCAGCGTGCCGGTCACGTAGATCCAGTCGCCCGGTTTAGCGCCCGATCGTTTCAATGCTTTGCCGTGCGGGATCAAACCATGAATACCCAGCGTCAGGCTGAGCGGCCCGCGCGTCGTGTCGCCACCGACCAGTTGCATGTCGTAATATTCCAGCAGGTCGAACAGGCTTTCGCTAAAGCTGCTTAACCAGGCTTCATTGACCTCAGGCAAGGTCATCGCCAGCGTCAGCCAGGCAGGATCGGCCCCCATTGCAGCCAAATCGCTCAGGTTAACCGCCAGAGATTTATAGGCTAAATCGGCAGGATGGATGGAAGGCAGGAAGTGGACGCCTGAAACCAGCGTATCGGTGCTGACCGCCAGCGTCTGTTTTTCGGGCACGCTAAGCAACGCGCAATCGTCGCCGATGCCGAGTTCGACATCACGGCGGCTCCGCGTTCTGCGGTTGAAGTAGCGTGCGATGAGTTCAAATTCACCACATGACATAATTGCGTTCCGCTTAACCATTAATGAAAAAGGCCGGCAAGCCGGCCTTATTGATTATTTGCGTTGGGGTCTAATCTGTGGACCAGCTTTATCCAGTACGCCGTTGACAAATTTATGGCTGTCTTCGGCACCAAATACTTTCGCCAGTTCGATACCTTCGTTGATGGCCACTTTGTAGGGCACATCAGAACGCTTGCTCAATTCATACAGCGAAATACGCAGAATGGCTTTTTCCACCTGCCCCAGCTCTTCAAGCTGACGCGACAGATAGGGCTTCATTAAGCCATCCAGGTACGCGCTGTTGGTCGCCACACCGGTCAGCAGTTCGCGGAAATAGGTAATGTCGACGTCTTTGACGTCTTGTTCCGCCAGAAACTGGTATTCCACATCGGCAATGTCGTTGTTGGACAACTGCCAGGAGTAAAGCGCCTGGACAGCGCACTCACGGGCGCGACGACGAGCAGCAGGTTTCACAAAATTCCCCTTACAAAAATCAGGCTTTAATGGCTTTCAATACGTTGATCATTTCAAGCGCGGTCAGGGCCGCTTCGGCACCTTTATTACCCGCTTTGGTTCCAGCACGCTCAATGGCCTGCTCGATATTTTCGGTCGTCAGTACGCCAAATGCCACAGGAATATCACAGTCCATGGCAACGCTGGCAATACCGGAGCTGGCTTCGCCTGCGACATATTCGAAGTGCGCAGTGCCACCACGAATCACGGTACCCAGAGCAATAACGGCATCGTATTTGCCGGTTTTTGCCAGCGCACGCGCTGCCAGCGGCAGTTCATAAGCACCAGGCACCCAGACAACGGTGATATTGTCATCGCTGACCTGGCCGATGCGCTTCAGGGCATCGACTGCGCCGTCTAACAGGCTGTCATTGATGAAGTTGTTAAAACGCGCGATAACGATGGCAATGTTTGCCTCAGGCGTTGCAACGGCAGCTTCGATAACTTTCATACATATCCTTTCAGGGGTTTGTTTGGCCCCGCGCAGGGGGGCGGATTCTAACATACTCTTTGGCGGCGTGCTCTCGCTTTTCCGCCTCTGTTATTGCGGTGTCAGGGTCAGGCGCACATCGCTGCCGACCTGACGGATATCGCTAAAGGCAAAGACCGGCGCATCGGCCAACGCTGTCAGGCCCGCCAGCTGGCACAAACCACGCGCGTCATTGCCGAGTAATTTCGGGGCGACATATAAAATCAGCTCATCAACCAGGCCTGCCTGAAGTAGCGCACCCGCCAGCGTGGCACCCGCTTCTACCCAGACGCTGTTAATTTGCCGCTGGCCCAGCACCATCATCAGGGCCACTAAATCCAGCTGGCTGTCGCGCAGCGGAACAGGAATTTGCGTGACCGTTTCTGGCCAGCGCAGATCGTCGGCCTGCTGACGCATCAGCCAGGTTTCGCCCAATTGTTCAATAAGTTTGTGCTGAGGCGTTACGCGATTCTGGCTATCGACGATCACTCTGACCGGCTGACGCAGCTGTGCTTCATCCACCAAACGCTGGCTGTCGCTGTCCAGTTCTGACCAGCGCACCGTTAACGAAGGGTCATCCGCCAGAACCGTTGCGCTCGTGCTGAGGATGGCAGAGCTCTGGGCGCGCAACCGCTGTACATCCCGCCGGGCAGCCGCCGAGGTGATCCACTGGCTTTCACCGTTTGCCATTGCTGTGCGGCCGTCCAGCGATGCGCCCAGTTTTAACTGTATCCAGGGAAAGCCGGTGCGCATGCGTTTCAGAAAACCGCGATTCAGGGCTTCCGCTTCCTGCATCATCAGTCCGTGGCTGACCTCAATGCCCGCCTGGCGCAGACGATGCAATCCCCGCCCAGCCACCTGCGGATTGGGGTCCTGCATGGCAGCGACTACCCGCGTTACGCCAGCGGCAATAAGCGCGTCGCAACAGGGCGGCGTGCGGCCGTGATGGCTGCAGGGTTCCAGCGTCACATAGGCGGTCGCTCCCCGGGCGCGGTCACCCGCCATACGCAGCGCATGCACTTCTGCATGGGGTTCACCGGCGCGCTGGTGCCAGCCTTCTCCAACAATCTGGCCGTCGCGTACAATCACGCAGCCAACATTCGGATTGGGCGTGGTCGTAAAACGGCCGCGCCGCGCCAGTTCCAGCGCGCGCGCCATAGCGTGTTCATCAGTCATGATTTAATCCTGTAATCTGGCAATCTCTTCGCCAAAATCACGCACATCTTCGAAGCTGCGATAAACGGAAGCAAAGCGAATATAGGCCACCTTATCGAGCTTTTTCAGTTCATCCATGACCAGGTTCCCAATCAGCTTGCTGGGGATTTCACGTTCACCGGTCGCGCGCAACTGGGTTTTAATATGGCTTACCGCACTCTCTACCGCATCCGCACTGACCGGACGCTTTTCCAGCGCTTTCATCATGCCGCTGGCGAGTTTGTCTTCATTGAAAGGTTCACGCACATCGTTGCTTTTCACCACGCGCGGCATCACCAGCTCAGCCACTTCAAACGTCGTAAAACGCTCATGGCACACCAGACATTGACGACGGCGCCGCACTGATGAACCCTCACTAACCAGACGAGAATCAATCACTTTAGTGTCTACAGCGGAGCAGAATGGGCAATGCATGACGTTTCCTGACACGAGATAAATAGGTCATACAGTGTAGCGCGAACTGCAGGTCAACAAAATCGATTCCCGTGCTTTACCCTGTCGTCCTTACAGCCTGAGGGAGCAAAACGCTCACGAAGACAAAAAGCAGGCCGCTTACCGCGTCATGCGCTAAATGTTATCCCCGGCAGCGGGCGTTATCTTTGCAAAGAAGCTGGCACAAACGCCGGTGCGGCTTGCTTGCTGGCGATAACCCGGACGCAACGCGGCAGTGGGTTTACACGGCCGGATTACCCGACAGAAAGAATCTGGATGGGGACGTCAAGGGTGAACCTCAGGTCGTCAGACTATTCCGTTAACGGAAAAAGAAACGCCTGGTCGCTAAAGGCAGTCTTGACGCCATCGCTCACGTAGAAGATAACGTGATGTCGGCAACGGTCAGGTTAAAAGGCACGACCGGATACGTGAACGCCATTGATTTCGATAAATCATTGCAGCCCCACGGACAACCTGTGCCGGGGCGGTTTTTAGGTATTTCTCTATAACGGAAAAGGATAAATGATGATCAGGACGGTTTGGGCACCTGCGGCCCTGTCGCTGGTTCTGTTGAGTGGTTGCAGCACAACGCAACAGCCGCAGGTGAAACAGCTCCATCAGGAAGTCAGCCAACTCAATCAGCAGATGCAGCAGCTCACCAGCCAGGCCGGCGCGGTGGAGATTCAGGGACAGCTTAACGCGCACTCGCAGCAGGGCGCATGGCTATTACCGCAGGCCAATACGCCTGTTGAATTGCAAACCCAGGCCGGTACGTTGCGCTTATCGTTATCACAGGTTGAGGCAGAAGCTGGCGGATCACGCGCTAACCTGACTCTGCAGACACGCGATAATCAGCCGCTGCCTGCGCTGGAGGCCACCGTGGTATGGGGCCAGCTTGATCCCGCAACGGGCAAGCCGCTTGAAGCCGACAGCCTGACACAGACCATCACGGTGCCGACCGCGCTGACGCCGCGCAGTTCGGTCACGGTTCCGTTACGTTTGAGCGGTATTACGCCAGAGCAGCTCGGCTATGTCCGGGTTCATCAGGTGCTGGCCAAAACGGCTGCGCCCAGGTCTTAACGACAAAAAAAAGCCGCCAGATTGCGCTGGCGGCTTTTCCATGATGCACAGATTACGGCAGGATGGAAGGCTGGTCTGCGCCCTCTTTCTCGACTTTCTGCACCAGCATGTGTTCGCGTTTCATGCCCAGCTTCAGCGCCAGCGCTGAAGAGACGTAAATCGATGAAATCGTACCAATAGTGACACCGATCAGCATGGTCAGCGAGAAGCCTTTCAGCAGCGCACCACCAAAGATGAACAGAATCAGGATCATCGCCAACGTCGTCAGCGAGGTGATCAAGGTACGGCTCAAGGTCTGGGTCAGGGACACGTTGGTAATATCGTAAGAGGACCCGCGGCGGATCTTGCGGAAATTCTCACGAATACGGTCCGACACCACGATTTTATCGTTAAGTGAATAACCGATAACTGACATCAGCGAGGCCACAATGGTGAGGTCGATCTCCACCCGGAACAGCGACAGCAGGCCACAGGTGATGATCACGTCATGTGCCAGTGCCAGCACCGTACCCAGCGCCAGACGCCACTCAAAGCGAATACCGATATAGATCAGAATCGCAATCAGTGCCGACATTAAGGCTAACGCACCGGCCTGCGCCAGATCGCTGCCCACGCTGGGTCCAACAAACTCGATACGTTTTACCGTCGCGTTTTGCTGCGTGGTCTGGTTAATTACCGTCACCACTTTATTACCTAACTCGGTACCTGCAGGGCCGGTAACTGGTGGCATACGCACCATCACGTCACGGCTGCTGCCAAAGTTCTGGATCAGCGGCTCCTGGAAACCGGCCTTAACCAGCTCGCCACGAATCGTGTCGAGATCGGCAGGTTTCTCCAGGTTGATCTCAATCACCGTACCGCCGGTGAAATCGAGACCCCAGTTAAAGCCACGTACGCCAACAATGGCAATCGAGATGATGATTAACAATCCCGAAATAATAAATGCCAGCGTATCCCAGCGCATAAAGTCGACGACTTTACGGCCGTGGTTTAACTGCTCAATGTTATATTCCTGTGCCACAACGCACTCCTCAGATAGACAGCTTTTTGACGCGCTTGCCACCGTACATCAGGTTAATGATGGCGCGGGTACCGACAATCGATGTGAACATTGAGGTCGCGATACCAATAGCCGTTGTAATCGCAAAGCCCTTAATGGACCCCGTACCCACCGCATACAGAATCACCACTTTGATCAGGGTGGTTACGTTAGCATCGACAATACTGGAGAAGGCGCCTTTATAGCCCTCGTGGATTGCCTGCTGTACGGAACGCCCGTTGCGCAGTTCTTCTTTAATACGTTCGTTAATCAGTACGTTAGCATCGACTGCCACCGCCAGCGTCAGGACGATACCGGCAATGCCTGGCATCGTCAGCGTCGCACCCGGTAACAGGGACATAATACCGACAATCAGCACCAGGTTTGCCAGCAGCGCGCTGGTGGCAATCAGGCCCACTTTCTTGTAGTACAGCACCATAAACAGGATAGAGGCGACCAGGCCCCACAGGCAGGCTTCCAGACCCTGAGTAATGTTCTGCTGACCCATGGTTGGACCGATGGTACGCTCTTCCACAATCTGGATAGGCGCAATCAGCGCACCGGCGCGCAGCAGCAGCGACAGCTGACGTGCTTCGTTCGGGTTGCCGATACCGGTAATACGGAAGCTGTTGCCAAGGCGCGACTGGATATTGGCGACGTTAATCACCTCTTCCTGTTTCACCAGAATGGCTCGACCGTTAGCATCTTTCTTACCGCTGTCTTTGTACTCCACAAACAGGGTCGCCATCGGCTTACCGATGTTGTCCTTGGTGAAGTTAGACATAATATTACCGCCCGCGCCGTCCAGTGAAATGTTCACCTGAGGCTGGTTGTACTCATCCATGCTGGATGTGGAGTCGGTAATATGGTCCCCCGTCAGGATGACACGCTTATAGAGCACCACAGGGCGTCCGTCGCGCGTGTCTTTCACTTCCGAGTCGCCCGGTACGCGGCCACTGGCGGCGGCGCTTGGGTCCACGCTGGTGTTAACCAGACGGAATTCCAGCGTCGCTGTCGCGCCCAAAATCTCTTTGGCACGTGCGGTGTCCTGAATACCTGGCAGTTCAACCACGATGCGGTCAGAACCCTGACGCTGTACCAGGGGTTCAGCAACGCCCAGCTGGTTGACACGGTTACGCAGAATAGTGATGTTCTGTTGAACAGCGTATTCACGTGCTTCGCTGAGACGCGCATCGGTCATGGTGGCACGCAGCGAATCATCGCCGCTGCTGTTGATGACCAGGTCCTGATGACGGGATGACAACCACTTCACCGCAGCATCGCGGCTGGCAGCATCACGGAAACGAATTTCCACGCCGTAGTTAGCAATCTTGTTGACGTTGGTATAGGGAATATTTTTTTCGCGCAGGTCGCTGCGCAGGCTGTCAGCATTCTGCTCTTGCAGTTTGCTCAGGGCAGTATCCATATCCACTTCCATCAGGAAGTGCACACCACCACGCAGATCGAGGCCAAGCTTCATTGGCTGTGCCGCCAGCAGAGCCAGCCAGCGCGGCGTTGCCGGTGCGAGGTTCAGGGCAACCACATAGTTTTCGCCCAGCGCTTTCATGATCGCTTCACGGGCGCGCAGTTGCACATCCGTATTGGCAAAACGCGCAGTGATCGCGCCATTTTCCAGGGCAACAGACTTAGTTTGAATATTGTCTTGTTTTAATACGTTCTGAATTTGATCCAACGTTTGCTCACTGGCGGCGCTTCCGCGCGCGCCAGTGATCTGAACAGCCGGATCCTCACCATAAAGGTTGGGAAGTGCATACACCAGGCCAATGACAAGCACCACGACCAGCATTATGTACTTCCACAAAGGATAACGATTTAACACGGCAGTTCCCTTAGGGAAGTAAAAATTACAGCGCCTTCATAGAACCTTTCGGCAGGACGGCAGCCACGAAATCACGTTTGATAACCACTTCAGTAGTGTCGTTCAGCGCAATAGCAATGTAGCCGGTTTCTGCCACTTTTGTTACGCGACCCACCAGGCCACCGTTCGTCAGGACTTCATCACCCTTGGAGATAGAATCCATCAGCTTCTTGTGCTCTTTTGCACGCTTCTGCTGCGGGCGCAGGATCATGAAGTAAAAGATCAGGCCAAAGACGACCAGCATGATCACCAGAGAATACGGACTTCCCTGAGACGGTGCGCCTGCTGCAGCCACAGCGTCAGAAATGAAAAAGCTCATTAAATTTCCCTCATTGATGAATTATCAGACGTTAAAGGCGGAACCGCTTTGCCCGTCCGTTGGTAGAACTCGCTAACAAAGCGCTCTAATTTACCCTCTTCGATAGCCTGGCGTAAACCCGCCATCAAACGCTGGTAATAGCGCAGGTTATGAATCGTGTTCAGACGTGCGCCCAGTATTTCGTTACAGCGATCAAGATGATGCAAGTACGCACGGCTGTAATTGCGACAGGTGTAACAATCACACTCCGCATCCAGCGGCGAAACATCGTCTTTATGCTTCGCATTGCGAATTTTTACCACGCCATCGGTCACAAATAAGTGGCCATTACGCGCATTACGCGTTGGCATGACGCAGTCAAACATATCCACGCCGCGACGCACGCCTTCAACCAGATCTTCAGGTTTACCGACGCCCATCAGGTAACGGGGTTTGTCCTCGGGAATCTGCGGGCAAACATGCTCAAGGATACGGTGCATATCCTCTTTAGGCTCACCGACCGCCAGGCCGCCCACAGCGTACCCATCAAAGCCAATCTCTACCAGACCTTTCACAGAGACATCACGTAAATCTTCGTAAACCGAGCCCTGAATAATGCCAAACAGCGCATTTTTGTTCCCCAGGCTGTCAAAACGGTCACGACTGCGTTGCGCCCAGCGCAGAGACATCTCCATAGAGCGCTTGGCATAATCCCAGTCTGCCGGGTACGGCGTGCACTCATCGAAGATCATCACGATGTCCGATCCCAGGTCGTACTGGATCTCCATCGATTTTTCCGGATCGAGGAAAATCGCGTCGCCGTTGATCGGATTGCGGAAATGGACACCGGCTTCGGTGATCTTACGAATGTCGCCCAGGCTAAACACCTGGAAGCCGCCAGAATCGGTCAGAATGGGGCCTTTCCACTGCATAAAATCATGCAAATCGCCGTGCAACTTCATGATTTCCTGGCCGGGACGCAGCCAGAGGTGGAAAGTGTTGCCCAGAATAATTTGCGCGCCGGTTTCCTGCACTTCTTCCGGCGTCATGCCCTTCACGGTGCCATAGGTACCCACGGGCATAAACGCCGGGGTTTCCACCACGCCACGATCAAAAATCAGACGACCGCGACGCGCGCGACCGTCTGTGGTATCAAGTTCAAATTTCACAAAACCTCCATTGGAGAAACAGTCCAATGTTTAAATTAAAACAGATCAGGCACCCACTTTTTCCCGCGGAGCCTGTGGGTTTTTGCTGATAAACATCGCGTCGCCGTAGCTGAAGAAACGGTATTCTTCCGCCACCGCCGCACGATAAGCAGCCATCGTGTGCTGATAACCGGCAAAGGCCGATACCAGCATGATCAACGTCGATTCGGGCAGATGGAAATTGGTGATCAACGCATCAATCACCTGATACTCATAGCCCGGATAGATAAAGATTTGGGTGTCATCGAAGAACGGCGCAATCAGCGCATCCTGGCTGGCTTTGGCTGCACTTTCCAGCGAGCGTACTGAGGTTGTCCCCACCGCGACGACCTTGTTGCCACGGGCTTTACAGGCCAGCACCGCATCCACAACCTCCTGCGGAACTTCCGCATATTCGGCATGCATGTGGTGTTCTTCAATCGTTTCTACGCGCACCGGCTGGAACGTCCCTGCCCCGACGTGCAGGGTAACAAAGGCCATTTCAACGCCTTTGTCTTTCAGCGCCTGAATCAGGGGTTCATCAAAGTGCAAACCGGCGGTCGGGGCCGCGACGGCCCCCGGGCGGGCGCTGTATACCGTCTGGTAAAGCTCGCGATCGGCCTCTTCATCGGGACGATCAATATACGGCGGCAGCGGCATATGGCCTACGCTGTTGAGGATGTCCAGAATGGCACGATCGTCCTCAAACGCAATCTCAAACAGGGCATCGTGGCGCGCGACCATCGTGGCGTTAACGCTTTCATCGTCGCCCAGCAGCAACGCTGCGCCAGGCTTTGGCGCTTTGGACGCCCTCACGTGTGCCAGCACGCGCTTGTCATCAAGCATGCGCTCAACCAGCATTTCGATTTTACCGCCGCTTGCCTTGCGACCAAACACCCGGGCCGGGATCACGCGCGTGTTGTTAAACACCAGCAGATCGCCAGGTTGCAGCTTGTCCAGCACATCGGTAAACACGCCATGGCTCAGTGCACCACTTGACCCGTCCAGCGACAGTAAGCGGCAACCGCTACGCTGCGCCTGGGGATAATGGGCGATAAGGGATTCGGGCAATTCAAAAGCAAAATCGGCGACACGCATGACAGACTTCTTACTCAGAAAAACAGGCGGCACAGTTTAGCGGAAAATCGCTCAATTCTGAACAACTGGCTGCGCAAAGCGAGTTGCGCTTATAATAGCGCATGAATTTTCTTGCTCATCTTCATTTAGCCCATCTTGCAGACAGCTCGCTACTCGGCAATCTGATGGCGGATTTCGTTCGCGGTGCGCCGCATCAACACTGGCCCAAACCGGTGGCCGACGGCATTCTGATGCATCGTCGCCTGGATGTTATGACCGATGCCTTGCCGGAAGTGCGAGAGGCGCGTCAGCTGTTTCGGGCTGAAACCTACCGTGTCGCACCCATTACCCTGGATGTTATCTGGGACCATTTTCTGGCGCGCCACTGGGATCGCTTTCATCAGGCACACACGTTGCAACAATTTACCGCCAAAGCCGAAAGTGAAATTGTTCCGCAACTGGCGGCCACGCCTGACGAATTTAAAGCCCTCAATGCGGTGATGTGGCGTGAACGCTGGTTCGAGCATTACGCTGATCCACAGCGTCTTGAACGGGTGCTGAACGGGATGGCGAGCCGTCGGCCAAAACTGGCCGCTCTGCGCGACTCTTATCACGACTTTAGGGCGCATTATGCTGCGTTTGAAGCCTGCTTTTTCCAGTTCTATCCGCGCCTGATGACCCTGGCTGTCGAGCAGCAGCTATAACCTCCCCTCCTTTTTACATCGGGTTTGTGAGCGCTTTTCATTGCACCATCAACCTGTAACGCTGAAAAAGCGCGCAGTCAGTCATACAGCCGTATTGCCATTACTTCCGGTCTGCGGCTTAATAAGCCTTGCTTAACTATGATTTACGTTGCTCTCACTGTCAGACCGCCTGTTCAGGCGCTTCCTTTATCCGATATGGTTTAAAATCATAAGAGGGAAACATGTCATCCGCTTCGCATTCTGAAATTGACGCGCGCTATCATTACGCCTGCGAAATCGCCCGTGCGGCGGCAAGCCGCGCCTGGTCATGGTATCAACAGCGTCAAAAACTGGTGGTGGAACATAAAAGGGATCTTCAGGATGTGGTCAGTGAAGCTGACCGCAACGTTGAAGAATTAATTAAATCATTGATCTCAGAACGTTATCCAGATGATGCCGTTTTAGGCGAGGAGAGCGGCGGTGACACGCAAGGTGCCCGTATTGTATGGGTGATCGATCCCATTGATGGCACAGCCTGCTTTGTTAACGGCCTGCATAACTGGTGCGTCTCGCTGGCGATTGTGTGCGATGGCGAACCGGTCGTTGGCGTGATTTGCGATCCCAATCATCACGAGCTGTTTCACGCCCGCAAAGGGAATGGCGCCTGGCTCAACGAGACCCGGCTCGAAGTGCATAAAGCCCGGCACCTCAATGAAGGCCTGCTGGGGATCAGTAACTCCAGCCGTGTTCCCGGTGAAAAAGTGACGCAGCTCATCGATGCCCTGCTCAGGGAAGGTGGGATGTTTATTCGCATCGGCTCCGGGGCTTTAACCAGTGCCTGGGCCGCCGCAGGCCGTCTGATTGGCTATTATGAAGCACATATGCATCCCTGGGACAGCCTGCCCGGCATCGTGTTAATGCGTGAGGCCGGCGGCGTCACCAACGATTATCTGCGCAACGACGGTCTGAAAAAGGGCAATCCTGTTTTGCTGGCGAATGCGGTAATCTATCCGCAAATTAAAGCGCTGCTTGCGACGCATGAAATTGAGGATTGATGATGCCTGCCCATGTCCCCCGGCGCTTGATTGCGCTCTGCGCGTTGTGGTTGTTGGCGGGGCCGCTGCACGCGGCCCCGGAATACCAACTTGAGAAAGTGGTAGAACTGAGCCGACACGGGGTACGTCCGCCGACGCCCGGTAATCGTAAAGAGATTGAAGCGGCAAGCCAGCAGCCATGGTACGTCTGGAGCACGGCAGACGGTGAACTGACGGGCCATGGCTACAGCGCGGTGGTGAATAAAGCACGCTGGGAAGGGGAACACTATCGCCAGTTGGGTTTACTCAACGCGGGTTGCCCTGATGCGACAGCGCTCTACGTGCGCGCCAGCCCGCTGCAGCGAACGCGCGCTACCGCCGAGGCACTGGTGGACGGTGCCTTTCCTGGCTGTGGCGTTACCGTTCATACCGTTAAGGGCGATGTCGATCCGCTGTTTCAGACGGAGAAGCTCCCCTTTGCCCAGACCGATCCGCAGCGCGAACTGGCGGCAAAACAGCGCGTGGCGGGCGATTTAGCCCAACGCCAGCAGCAGCTTCAGCCTGCGATTGCGCTGCTTAAACAGTCGGTATGTCCGGCCAGCAGCGATTGTCCGTTTTTCGATCGCCCCTGGCAGTTCAAACAGACAAAAAGCGGCAGCGTTTATGTTGAAGGCTTAAGCGCAATGGCCGCCATGGTCGAGACGCTGCGGCTGGGTTACAGCGAAAACTTACCGTTCGCGAAGCTGGCCTGGGGGCACATTACGTCCGCCCAACAGATCACCGCCCTGCTCCCGCTGCTGACAGCCAATTATGATCTCAGCAATGATGTGCTCTACCTGGCACAACGTCACGGTTCCCTGCTGCTGTCCCAGATGCTTGAGGCTATTGAAGGTAATGATCCGGACGTGCGCTGGCTGCTTCTGGTGGCACATGACACCAACATTGCGATGGTGCGCCGCTTAATGGGATTTGAATGGCAACTGCCCGGCTATACGCGCGGTAATATTCCACCGGGAAGCAGCCTGGTGCTGGAACGCTGGCGGGACCGAAATACGCATCAGCGCTACCTGCGCCTCTATTTTCAGGCACAAAGTCTGGATGGTCTGCGTCAGTTGCAACCGGTGAGCGACAGCCATCCCCTGTTGCGTCAGGAATGGCGGCAACCCGGATGCAAAATCACGGCAGTCGGAACGCTTTGCCCGTTACAGGCGGCCATTACGCAGTTGGGTAAGCAGACAGATAACAGCGCGCGCGTTCCGGTCAGCATGATATTGCCGTCTTCGAACGGATAACGCACGTGGCCCGGACGGTTTCGCCGGGCGTAGCGCTGGCCTTTGTCTTATTTTACGGCAACTTATTTAATGGCGGCGCGTTTTGCATTAGCATGATTTCGTCAATCATCCCTCTATTTTTTTCATTTGCCATATCTGTTTTCGGCGAGTCATTTCGCCGATTTTATTTTGCTTAACTGCCAATCCTGTGTTGTCCCAACCCGTTGATATCCGGGCTGGGACAAATCAACCGCGTTATTTACGCACCAGCTTATAACCCAGCAGCAGTACCACAATCCATACCATACCGACATACAGTGAAATGCGGGTGTCCGGAAAGTAGCCGATCAGGCCAATAATAAAACACAGAAATGCCACGCCAAAGCCTGCTGTCCAGCTTCCGCCAGGCAACGCAAAGGTTAACCCACGGGCGGCGGCTTTGCCGATCTTGCGTCGAAACGCCATCTGTGACAGCAGAATCATGATCCAAACCCAGACGGTGGCAAAAGTCGCCAGCGAGGCGATAACCAGGAAGACTTTTTCTGGCATCAGGTAGTTGAGGTACACCGCAATCAGCATGGCAAACATCATCACCACCACTGTCACCCAGGGAATACCGCGCGAAGAGACCTTCATAAACATTTTGGGTGCATGGCCCTGCTGTGCCATGCCATGCAGCATACGTCCGACGCCAAACACATCGCTGTTGATCGCCGACAGCGAGGCGGTCAGCACCACAAAGTTCAGGATAGACGCTGCCGCCGCAATCCCCATATGCTGGAATGTCAGAACAAACGGGCTGCCGTTGGTGCCCACCTGATTCCAGGGATAAATCGACATAATGACAAACAGCGTACCCACATAAAAAACCAGAATACGCATCGGGACGGAGTTGATGGCGCGCGGGATAGAGGTGGCCGGATCGTTGGCTTCACCCGCCGTGATACCGATGATTTCAATGCCACCGTAGGCAAACATCACCATCTGCAGCGACAGCAGCATTCCCACGAGACCGTGCGCAAAAAAGCCGCCATTGGTCCACAGGTTATGAATGCCGGTGGGCTGGCCACCGTTGCCGATCCCCCAGATGATCATGCCAAACCCGGCCAGGATCATCACAACGATGGTGGCGACCTTGAAGAAGGAGAACCAAAACTCCACTTCACCAAACACCTTCACGCTCATTAAATTGACCGCGCCGATGATCAGCACCACGCTGAGCACCCAGATCCAGTGCGGGACCTCCGGAAACCAGACGCCCATATAGATACCGAACGCCGTTACGTCCGCGATAGCCACGATCAGAATTTCAAAGCAGTAGGTCCAGCCGGTGATGTAGCCCGCCAGCGGACCAAGATAATCCTGCGCATAGCGGGAAAACGAGCTGGCCTGCGGGTTGTTGACCGACATCTCACCCAGCGCGCGCATGATGATGTACGCCACCGCGCCGCCAATGATATAGGCAAGCAGTACGCTCGGTCCTGCCATCTTGATGGCGTCCGCCGAGCCGTAAAACAGCCCGGTGCCAATCGCCGATCCCAGCGCCATAAAACGGATGTGGCGCGTGCTCAGTCCGCGTTTGAGCTTGTTGGTTTCTTGCATAACAACCTGTACCTGTGAAATGAAAAAACCACGGGCAAGCCCGTGGTTAAAGAAGAATCAATCTTAGCCTTTACGAGTGAACCGACACCTGTTCTGGCCCTTTCAACCGATCGACCAGCGCCACAGCCAGCAACATCACCAGCGATGGCGGCAACCAGGCAAGGCCCTGGTCGGCTAGCGGCAGATGCTGGCTAAATGCGGGTAACGCCTCTTTAAACCCGGTGGTTTTGATGGCGTCAAGGATACCAAATAGCAGGCTGACCAGCATAGTCGGTGCGATGATACGGCTGCTTTTGTTCCACCAGTTCAGCGTAAAACTCAGTACGACCAGCACGATACACGGCGGATAAATGGCCGTCAGCACCGGAATGGAAATCTGAATCAGATGGCTCAGCCCCAGATTAGACACCACCATCGAGAACAGGCCCAGTACAAAGACCAGCGTTTTGTAAGACCAGGGCAGATATTGCGCAAAAAACTCTGCGCAGGCACAGGTCAGGCCCACAGCCGTCACCATACAGGCAATGAAAATCAGTGCGGCCAGGAAGAAGCTGCCCATGTCACCGAAGGTCTGCTGGACGTAAGCATGCAGAATCGCCGCACCGTTGGCATTCTGATCCACTAACGCACCGCTGCCCGCGCCCAGTTTAAACAGGCTGAGATAGACCAGCGTCAAACCGACGCCAGCGATCACCCCAGCTAAAACCGTGTAGCGGGTTAACAGCGCCGCGTTATCAATGCCGCGCGAACGTGCCGCGTTGACGATGACAATGCCGAAGACCATCGCGCCCAGCGTATCCATGGTGAGATAGCCGTTCACAAAACCACTGGAAAATGCGGCGCGCTGATAGTCCGCCGTCGCGGGAATCGTTCCGCCCGCCGGCCACAGCAAAGCCGCGACGCCCAGCAGCGTCAGTGCTGCAATTTTCAGCGGGGCGAGAAAATGGCCGACCGTATCCAGCAATTTACCCGGATAGAGGGAAATCACCATCACCAGCGCAAAGTAAATCAGGCTGTAGATAAACAGCGGCAGCGGGCCATCGCCAGCGATCGGTGCAATGCCCACCTCAAATGAGACCGTGGCGGTGCGCGGCGTGGCAAAAAGCGGCCCGACCGCAAGGTAGCAGACCGTTGCCAGCACCACGCCAGCAACTTTGCCAATGGGCGTGCTCAGCGCATCAATACCGCCGCCGACGCGCGCCAGGGCGATAACGGTGATAACAGGTAAGCCCACGGCAGTAAGCAGAAAGCCCACAGCGGCCACCCAGACATGTTCGCCTGACTGAATACCGACCATGGGAGGAAAGATGATGTTACCCGCGCCAACAAACAGGGCAAACGTCATGAAGCCCAGCGCGAGAATGTCTTTAACGGTTAAACGATGTGTCATACGGCCTGTCACTGATGTTGCGATGAAAGATAAGTTTGCGTTGTCCCCTCGCTGCGTTAATACGACGACTTGCCAGACAATAACAGCGCATTATGCGTAGCGTCTGGTTTAGCGCAGGTGATTTGAGCTGCTTTTTTTCTGTTCACAGAGGGATAAATCGACAACGGCGGTAAGTAAAACGTTTATAGCGGAGAAAGGCAATACAGGATCGGAAAACCAGAGGCTTATTTCGCAATTTAAACCAATATCAGAGGATCACATCAATATTCGCAGAAAGTGCGTCAGATGATGTGCTTTAAAAATAAACAGGCGATGGGAAATATCAGCATACATGCGGGTTTTTGTGCACAAGTGGCGCATGTATTGCGCCACGTTGCACAGATTCAGCGCTTACCACACCTGGCTGGCGACATCCACTACCAGACGAATCTTCTGCCACTGTTGCTCTTCGGTCAGGCTGTTGCCCTCTTCCGTTGAGGCAAATCCACACTGCGGGCTGAGGCAAATCTGGTCGAGGCTGATGTACTGCGTCGCTTCCTGTAAACGCGCTTTTACCTGCGCGGCGTCTTCCAGTTCACCGACCTTGGTGGTAATTAAACCCAGCACCGCCTTCTGGTGGCCAGGCTTGATGAAACGCAGCGGTTCGAAGCCGCCAGAACGGTGATTGTCATATTCAAGGAAAAACGCATCCACATTCACAGAGCCGAACAGGATTTCAGCCACCGGCTCGTAGCCCCCTTCAGAAATCCAGGTCGAGCGGAAATTGCCACGGCACACATGCAGACCGACGGTCAGGTCGGCCGGTTTGCCTTCTAACGCCTTGTTCAGTACACGCGCATAGGTGCGGGCCAACTGCTCGGGATCGTCGCCGCGCTCACGAATCTCACGCTTTTGATCCTCTGAACAGAGATAAGCCCAGACGGTATCGTCCAGTTGTAAATAGCGACAGCCTGCATCGTAAAAGGCTTTAATCGCCTCTTTGTAGGTCTGCGCCAGATCGTCAAAGTACACATCCAGATCGGGGTAAACCTTTGCGTCGATCACTTTACGTCCGCCGCGAAAATGCAGCACGCTTGGGCTGGGGATGGTCATTTTTGCCACCGCATCCCCCGCTACGCTCTGCAGGAAGCGGAAATGCGCCAGCATTGGATGCCCATCAAAACCCAGCTTGCCGGTAATTTTTACGCCGTGCGCTTTGGTCTGAACGCCGTTGAACTGAATGCCCTGATCCGCTTCATAATGTTCAACACCTTTCAGGCCGTAGAAAAAGTCAAAGTGCCACCAGCCACGACGAAATTCACCGTCGGTAACAACCTGAAGGCCATTTTCACGCTGCTTCGCCACCACGTCACGAATCGCTTCATTTTCAACATCACGCAGTTCGTCAGCGCTGATCTCGCCCGCATGAAATTTTTCACGAGCCTGCTTAATGGCGACGGGACGAAGGAAGCTGCCAACGGTATCGGCGCGAAACGGGGCGGTTTGTCTTTGCATAATGACTCCTGATCACCCGCCAGATCAGTAGATAATTTCGGGCGGGAATAGTTACACAATGTAATTTTAGCCCTCCAGATGGCTAAACGTCTGAATGCAGATTGTCATGTGACCTGCTTCTGCGCAAACGAAAAAAATTCACTGGGGATGAAAAAGATTCATGTTGCAGCGCGAAGAGCGGATCTCGCGGTCGTCCTTTTACGCATCAGCATTCTTACCCAGCGCAACTGACGCTATGGACGCTGTGTACGCTGTGGACGCTGTGGACGCTGTGGACGCTGTGGACGCTGTGGACGCTGTGGACGCTGTGGACGCTGTGGACGCTGTGGACGTTGAACAGCATAGCCAGGATGTAGCCCGCACACAGAGCGCGCGGCTAAAGCGGAGAACGTTCTTTATCAAGGATGCCTGGTGATCCTTGGGTTCTGCACAGTCAGGGAAGCCTACTGGAGAGCCTTACGCGCCCCGGCCATTTGCGTCTCAGACAGCGGCAGATAACCCGCTTCACTCACGCGCTGCTGGCCCGCTTTAGACAGCACCTGTTGTAAAAAAGCGGCTAACAGCGGCGGCAAGGGCTTACCGGGGGCTTTGTTCACATACAGATAGAGCGGGCGCGCCCAGGGATAGCGACCACTGCGGATAGAATCCGGATCGGGTGCAACCGCCTCACCGTTTTTTGTCATCACCGGCAGCAGTTTTACTCCGCTCAGGTGAAAACCAAAACTGGCATAGCCAATGCTGCGCAGATCGCCGGCGACGGCCTGAACCACCGCCGCCGATCCGGGAAATTCCGCCACGTCGTTGCGAAAATCGCCCTGGCACAGTGCCTGCTGTTTGAAGAATCCCCATGTTCCGGAGGCCGAGTTGCGGCCATAACGCTGGATAGCGCGCTGCTGCCACTCTGCCTGATGCAGGCCCAGATCGCCCCAGTGTTCAGGTACCTGCTGTGCGCCACAGAGACGGGTGACAGAGAACAGAGCATCAAGCTGGCGGGGACCGACAGACTGCAGCGGATTGCGCTGATTCACCACCACCACCAGCGCGTCCATCGCAACCGGTACTGCCAGCGGAGGATAACCATATCGCGCCTCAAATGCCTGGCGCTCATCCGCCTGCATAGGCCGGCTCATGGCCCCAATCTGCACGCTACCGGCGGTGAGCGCGGTGGGCGCGGTTGACGAGCCCGATGCCTGGACCTGGACGTTTACGCCAGGCGACTGACGGCTAAAGTCATCGCCCCATAAGGTCATCAGGTAGCCGAGCGTGTCCGAGCCTGCGCTGCTCAGATTGCCTGAAAGCATAACAGGCTGCGCCTGCACCACGGCAGGCAACAGAGAGAAGAACAGCAAAAAAAGCGCGCGCATTGTTCCGGTCCGTCAGCAGTTAATGGACGGCATTCTCCTGCATCCCGTTAGTAACAATCAACCGTGGTGCCAGGGTAAACGTAAAACAGGTTTCCTGATGCGGGATGCTGGTGATCTCCAGCCGCGCATTATGATGGCTCAGCGCATGCTTCACGATGGCCAGCCCAAGCCCGCTGCCGCCGGTGGCGCGTGAACGCGCTTTGTCCACGCGGTAAAAACGTTCTGTCAGACGTGGAATATGCTCAGAAGCAATGCCGGGGCCGTTATCGCACACCTTGAATACCGCGCCCTGCTTGCTGCGTAGCCAGCTGATATCGATGCGCGTGCCCTCTGGCGTATGGTTAACCGCGTTGTAAACGAGGTTGGAAATGGCACTGCGTAATTGCTCATCATTGCCAAACACTTTCAGATGGGGATCGGTATGAAAATGGATAGCGTGACGTCCGCCGCTCAGGGTTTCAGCCTCATGCTGCAGCAGTTTTAGCATGACGGGCACATCAACCTTTTCTTTCATGTTGATGACCGGGGCAGCCTCAATACGCGACAGCGTCAGGAGCTGTTTGACCAGGCTATCCATCCGTCGGGTTTGCTCCGACATCGTGTGCAACGCTTTGTCCCGTGAGCGCTGATTCATCACAGAGTCGTTCATCATTTCCAGATAGCCCTGAAGCACCGTTAAAGGCGTGCGCAGTTCGTGGCTGACGTTGGCGAAGAAGTTACGTCGTGCTCCCTCAAGCTGATGCATCTGGGTAACATCGCGCGCCACCATTAACCACTGGCCTTCGCTGTAAGGCATGACACGGAATTCCATATGGTGCTGGTTATTCAGCACCAGCGTCAGTGGCTTGTCGAAATCCCGCTGGCGAAGGTAGCGTGAAAACTCAGGATAACGCAGCAGGTTAAGGATATTTTGCCCGTTATCCTCTGGCCAGCGCAGCCCCAGGTGTTGCTGTGCCAGGCCGTTGCACCAGAAAATAGTGCCCTCTTCCGTGGTCAGGATTACGGCGTCAGGCAGCGACTCCGCGCCGCTACGAAAGCGCTTAATCAGATTACCTAACTCGCGCCGCCGCCGCCGGTTGCGCAGTTGCATTTGATACAACCCGTAAAACAGTGGCTCCCAGCTAGCCTGGCCTGAAGGCGGCGTCATCGTGCGATCGAGCCATAGCCAGTGAGAAAGGCGCATCAGGTTGTAAAAATGCCACAATAACATGCCGACGACGCTAAGTAACAAGAGCCACGGCAAATAGCCAAACAGCAGGCCAAGCACCAGCGCAGGCAGACACGCCAGCACCAGTTCGGACAATAATCTCTTCCAGGAGAGGCGTTCCAGCACGGTTAAAGCTCCGTTTAAAAGCGGGCAGAGAAACGATAGCCTGTTCCGCGTACGGTTTGTACCATGCGATCGTGGCCGGTCAGTTCCAGCGCCTTACGTAAACGACGAATATGAACGTCAACGGTGCGATCTTCAACATAGACGTTGGTGCCCCAGACGTGATTGAGTAGCTGCTCACGGCTGTAAACACGCTCAGGATGGGTCATAAAGAAATGCAGCAGCTTGTACTCTGTCGGCCCCATTTCCAGCGGTGTGGTTTCTGACATCACGCGGTGCGATGACGGGTCCAGGCTCAGGCCCTGCATTTCAATCACGTCTTCAACCGCCATCGGCGAAATACGACGCATAACCGCTTTGATGCGTGCCATCAGCTCTTTAGGCGAAAAGGGTTTAGTGATGTAATCATCAGCCCCGACTTCCAGCCCACGAACCCGATCTTCTTCCTCGCCGCGCGCGGTCAGCATCATAACCGGAATATCGCGCGTCATGGCTTCACGCTTAAGATGTTTAATAAATTGTATGCCGCTACCGCCGGGTAACATCCAGTCCAGCAGGATCAGATCAGGCCAGGGTTCAATCAGCTTGCTGACAGCACTGTCATAATCTTCGGCCTCAATCGGCTGATAATCGTTTTGTTCCAGAACAAAACATAACATCTCACGGATTGGAGCTTCATCTTCCACAACTAAAATGCGCTTAGCCATTATTACTCCTGCAGGTAGGACGGCTTTCACTGATATTTGCGGCGTCATTATGCGTCAGTTTTGTGACACTTTTATGAAAAAGTTAGCCATAAAAGTCGGCTTGCAACAACCATTTATGACAACATGACGACATGTTTTGTGGCTTTAGTGATAGAGCCAGTATAATTGCCGGGCAAATTGTTATGGCAGGGAGTGTTATGCGCATTATCCACACCGCGGACTGGCACCTGGGGCAGTTCTTTTATAACAAGAGCCGTGGCGCTGAACACCAGGCCTTTCTTGACTGGCTGTTAATCCAGATTGAGCAGCACCAGGTTGATGCCCTGATTGTGGCGGGCGACTTATTCGATACCGGTACGCCGCCCAGTTATGCGCGTGAAATGTTTAACCGCTTCGTGGTGGCATTACAGCCCAGCGGCTGTCAGCTGGTGGTGCTGGCAGGTAATCATGACTCGGTGGCGACGTTAAACGAGTCGCGTGAACTGCTGGCCTGTCTGAATACCCGGGTGGTTGCCACACCACAGAACGATGACGATGTCATGGTGCTGACCACCCGCCAGGGCGAGCCCGGCGCGTTACTGTGCGCGATTCCTTACCTGCGTCCGCGCGACATCATGCGCAGCCGGGCCGGTCAGTCGGGGCGGGACAAACAGATCAGTCTACTGGAAGCGATTGCCGCGCATTATCAGCGCAGTTTCGCGGCGGCGCAGGCGCTGAATATGGACCTGCCGATCGTGGCGACCGGCCACCTTACGGCCCTTGGCGTCAGCAAAAGTGATTCGGTACGTGATATCTACATCGGTACGCTGGACGCCTTCCCTGCCTCGGCATTTCCGCCAGCGGATTACATCGCCCTTGGGCATATTCATCGTGCTCAGCGTGTGGCTAACAGCGACCATATTCGCTACAGCGGTTCCCCTATTCCACTGAGCTTTGACGAGCTGGGCAGCGAAAAGAGTGTGTATCTGCTGACGTTCGGCTCCGCAGGCCTGGAGATCGATGCCTTGCCCATTCCGCTGTTCCAGCCGATGAAAATGCTCAAAGGTTCACTGGCGCAAATCAGCCAGCAGCTAGCCGACTTTTCCCATCCGAGCGGCGAAAAACCGGTCTGGCTGGATATTGAAGTCACGACTCAGGAGTACTTAAGTGACCTGCAGCGCCAGGTGGAAGCCCTGACCGCAGATTTACCGGTGGAAGTGCTGCTGTTACGGCGCAGTCGTGAACAGCGTCAGCACAGCCTGACGCAAACGGACAATGAAACCCTGAGCGAACTGAATGTTGAAGAGGTTTTTGCCCGACGCCTGGCACTAAACGATGCGCTTGACGATGAGCAGATTGCCCAGGTGACAACGCTGTTCAGGCAGACGCTGGCCGAGCTGGAGGAGAACCCATGAAGATCCTCACGCTGCGATTCAAAAACCTTAATGCGCTGAAAGGGGAATGGTTTATCGACTTTCGCACCGAGCCTTTCGCCAGCAATGGTCTGTTTGCCATTACCGGGGCGACGGGCGCGGGTAAAACCACCCTGCTGGATGCGATCTGTCTGGCGCTGTATCACCAGACGCCGCGCCTGGGCGTGCTCTCTCAGGGGCACAATCCGCTGATGACGCGTGACTGCGCAGAATGCCTGGCTGAAGTCGAATTTGAAATTAAAGGTGAAGCCTGGCGGGCATTCTGGAGCCAGAACCGCGCCCGGGGTACGGCAGACGGCAAACTGCAGGCACCGCGCGTCGAGCTGGCACGCTGTGCGGATAACCAGATTGTTGCAGATAAAGTGGGCGACAAACTCAAGCTCACCGAAACGCTCAGTGGTCTGGATTTTGCGCGCTTTACCCGCTCAATGATGCTGTCACAGGGCCAGTTCGCCGCGTTTCTCAATGCCAAAGCCAACGAGCGCGCGGAGTTGCTGGAAGAGCTGACCGGCACGGAGATTTACGGTCTGGTTTCTATGGCCGCGTTCGAGCGCCATAAAGAAGCGAAAAATGCGCTGGAGTTGCTGCGCAGCCGGGCGGGCGGGATGGCACTGCTTGATGAGGCGACCCGAACCGGGCTGCAACAGCAGCAAGCTGCACTGACGGAAGCCGAGCAGCAACTCAGCCGCCAGCTTGACACCGCTCAGCGCCAGCAGCACTGGCTGCAGCTGGCACAACAGCTAAGCGCGGACAGTGAGCAGGTGAATGCCGCCCGTCAGGCAGCAGAAACGGCAAGTCAGGCGGCAGAAGCCGATCGCCAGCGCCTGGCCCGAAGTGAACCGGCAGAAAAACTGCGCGGTGCGCTGCAGCAGCGCGACAGCCTGCAGGCTGAACGTCATGAGGTGCAACAGCGTCAGCAGCAGGTCAATCAGCAGATGCAGGCCACGGCCCATGAGCAGCAGCAGTTGCAGCAGCGCTATCAGGAAATGGAAACGGCCCGCGAGCAGGCGCGTCAGCAACAGCGGCAGCAGGAAACCCTGTTGACCGAACAGGTTATCCCGCTCGATCAGGCGCTTTCCGCCTTAGCACAGCAAATCCAGCAGTTGCAGCATGAAACGGGTCAGCAGCAGGCAGGCTGCGCGCAGCGCGAACAGGCGATGCAAGCCGAGCGACGCCAGGTGAGCGATCTGCAACAGGCGATGACCCAGCAGCAGACTCTTCGGCAGCAGCTTGCAGAGCTGGCGTTGTGGGGCGAAAACCTGCCACTGTGGCAGGACCGCTTTGCTCAACTGGCACGGTATGAAACCGAACAGGCGGCGTCAGCGCAACAGGTGCAGCAACAGCAACAGCAAATTCATCGGTGCCAACAGCAGATCGAACAGCTCGGGCAGCAACTGGCGCCCCTGAATCAGGCCGGGCAGCAGGCTCAGCACGCATTATCTGAAGCTGAGCAAGCGCTAACTTCGCTACAGAAAGCCCATCCTCCCGAAGCAATACGTCAGGCGTTAAAGCAGTTAAATCAGCAGCGTGACGCACGTCAGACGCTGACGTTACTGGCTACCCAGTGGCAGCCGCTGCATCAACAGCGCGGTCAGTATGAAAAACGACGCCAGGATCTTGAAAAAGCCAGCCTGCAGGCTGAGGCAGAATTACTAACGCTGCGGGAAACATGGAAACGGGAGAAACAGCAGCTCACCGACGTGGAGAAAATTTGCCAGCTCGAAAGCCACATTGCCGACCTGGAGGAGCATCGGGCGCGGCTGGAGGCCGGACAACCCTGCCCTCTGTGCGGCTCCTGCGAACATCCTGCGGTTGAAACCTACCGTGCTCTGGAAGTCAGTGCCAACCAACAGCGAAAAGCTGACCTGCAGAAGCAGGTAGAGGCACTGAGTGAAACCGGCACGGCAAAAAAAGAGCAGATAAAACACCTGAAGGTGCAGCAGCAGTCTCTGCAGGACGAAATCGCCAGTCTGACGCAGCAACTTGATGGGTTAGCCCAGCGCTGGCAGGCCTTGAGCAGTGAGCTTGCGCTTACCTTCACGCTGAACGATGCTGAAGAACTCGCTCACTGGCAGCAGGCTCAGCGCCATCAGGAACAGGCATTAACCGCACAGGTCGAGACGCTGGAAAGCGCAGAACGGGCTTATCAGGAGGCAAAAGAGCGGCATCTGCAGCAGCAGCAAGCGTTACAGAAGCATCAGCAAACGATCCAGTTGACCCAACAGCAGCTGGAGAATGAGCAACAGGCATTGCTACGCTTACAGCAGCACCAACAGCAGACCCAGGCGAGCGCTCAGCAGCTTCAGGAAACGCTGAATCAGCAGTTCAAAGACTATCACCTGGCGTTGCCTGACAGTGCCCAGCGCGAAAGCTGGCTGGCGGAGCAGCAACAGCGCTGGCGGCGCTGGCAGGAAAGTGAGCGGTTGCTTGCTAACTTACAGCCTCAGTTGGCACGTGCGGAAAGCCAGGCAGAAGCCCTGCAACAACAGTTGCTGCTTGAGCAGCAACGCCTGACTCAGCTACAGCAGCAGCTCGCCTCACTGAATCAGCAGTACCAGGAAAAATGTCAGCAGCGCACGGCGCTGTTTGGCGATCGCGAGGTTACCCAGGCCCGTCAGCAAATGCAGGAATGTGTCGATGGTCACGAGATGCTGTTGACGCAGCAACGTGAGCGGCTGCAGCAGTCTCAGGCAGAGGTCAGCCGTCTTACCGGCCAACTGACGCTACTGGAAAGCCAACTGCATACGTTGAGCACACGGTTAACCGAGGCTGAGCAGCGCTTTAGTGCCGCACTGGCGGCGGCCGACTTCCCGGACGAGGTGAGCCTGCGGGCCGCACTGCTGGACGAGCAGGAAGCGCACCAACTGCGCCAGCGACTGCAGCAGATTGATCAGCATCTGCTCCATCAACAGTCACGTCTGGCAGAGTTGCAACAGCGGCTGGCTGCCCACCAGCAGGCGAAACCCGATAATATGCCCGACTCAGCCGATGCGCTGGCTGCACAGCTGGAAAACTTACGGCTGTCGCTCAGGGATAACGCCAGTCAGCAGGGGCAGTTGCAGCAGCAGTTACAAAGCGATGCCAGCCTGCGGACGCAACAGCAAACCTTACTGGCGCAGATTGCTCAGGATGAAACCGAGCTGGCGCAGTGGGCCTTGCTTAACGAGTTGATCGGCTCGGCAACCGGCGATAAATTCCGACGCTTTGCGCAGGGATTAACGCTTGATCACCTGGTAGCCCTGGCTAATCGTCAGCTGGATCGCCTGCATGGGCGCTATCTTTTACAGCGCCGTGCTATCGATGCGCTGGAGCTGGACGTGGTGGATACCTGGCAGGCGGACAGCGCGCGGGATACGCGTACGCTGTCGGGTGGAGAAAGCTTTCTGGTGAGCCTGGCGCTGGCACTCGCGCTATCCGATCTGGTTAGTCATAAAACGCGTATCGAATCGTTATTTCTTGATGAGGGCTTCGGTACGCTGGATGCGGAAACGCTGGATACCGCGCTGGATGCACTGGATGCACTCAACGCCAGTGGAAAAACCATTGGCGTCATCAGCCATGTTGAGGCGATGAAAGAGCGTATTCCCGTGCAAATTAAAGTACGTAAAATGAATGGACTGGGTTACAGCAAGCTGGAATTGCCCGGTCTGTAAGAGGTAATGCATGTTGAGATGTACAGGATTTATTGCGGCGACGATGCTGCTGTTAGCAGGATGCAGTCATCATCCTGAGGCGAAAGAAGCGCGCTGCACGACCGATCTGTCTCAGGCACAGTGCCAGGACGTGAACCGTTATATTCATCAGATCAATGCGTTGGTCATGCGCAATTTTCACGATGCGCCAAAATATGCGGGCCAGCGCTGCCTGGTGACGGCACAGCGTCGACCGGACGGACGCTATAACGTGATGCGCACGGAAGGAAACGAGTCGCTGTGTCTGAAAGCCTGGCAGAGCGTCAGTAGCGCACGCGATATGCCTTTACCCCCGCAGGGCGCACCGCAGCAAATCGTGTTTGCGTTCGCCCCGGCTCGCTAAGCCAGCAGAGAGTGCCCCTGGGCATTCCTCTGTCAATTGCATAAGTTCACCGCTTGCCTGATGTGTTTACTCCGGCCACAGCCAGGCAGCCCCGCGCACACCACTTGAATCCCCGTGCATCGCTTTCAGTACCGGGGTTTCACACTCACCGCCGAAAACCCATTTTTTCATCAGCGTTGGCACCGTCTGGTAAAGACGGTCCACGTTGCTCATGCCACCTCCCAGCACGATCACGTCCGGATCAATCAGGTTAACAACCTGAGCCAGGGATTTTGCCAGCCGTATTTCATAGCGGCTCATCGCCAGTGCTGCCACAGGGTCCTGCTGTTCCAGCAGGGTAATAATCTCTGCGCCTTTGCGCGCTACACCGCTTAAACGCTGATAGTCGATGGCAAAACCGGTACCGGAAACAAAGGTTTCAATGCAACCCTGCTGTCCGCAATAGCAAGGCACTTCAGCGCGGTAACGCAGTTCATCTTCATCCATCCACGGCAGAGGATTATGGCCCCACTCGCCTGCATTGCCGTTGCCGCCAATGCGCGACGCGCCGTTTATCGCCACGCCCGCGCCCGATCCTGTCCCGATGATGACGCCAAACACCAGCGCCTGCCCTGCGCCGGCACCATCGACCGCTTCGGACACGGCCAGGCAATTCGCGTCATTGGCGATGCGGATGTCACGATTCAGCGCCTGCGCCAAATCTTTGTCCAGCGGCTGCCCGTTAAGCCAGGTGGAGTTGGCATTTTTCACCCGCTGCGTGTAAGGCGAGATCGTCCCCGGAATACCCAAGCCTACCGTCCCGGTTTGCCCGGTCTTTTCTTCGGCCAGACGCACCAAATCAACGATAGCCTGTACGGTCGCCGGGTAGTCGTTGCGAGGCGTGGAAATTCGATGACGAAACAGCGCGTTCCCCTCGCTGGACAGCGCAATGACTTCCGTTTTGGTGCCGCCCAAATCAATGCCTATACGCACAGTTTATTCCTCATTATTCGTTAAGGTGTTTTCTACACTAAAAGGCGATTGCCTGAAAGGCAATGAAACCGCTCCGATGTTTCGCTATCATGCGCACACTTAGTGAGATTTGTGCGCCCGATCGCGCCACGGTAAGGAATCCCGATGTTGTGGTTTAAAAATATGATGGTTTATCGTCTGAATCGTGACATTCCTTTGTCCGCAGACGAAATGGAAAAACAGCTGGATGCGTTCACCTTCTCTCCCTGCGGCAGTCAGGACATGAGCAAGACCGGTTGGGTGTCCCCGATGGGCAATCGCAGCGATGCACTGACCCATGTGAACAACGGTCAAATTGTCATTTGCGCGCGCAAAGAAGAAAAAATCCTGCCTTCCCCGGTAGTGAAGCAGGCGCTGGAAGCCAAAATCGACAAGCTCGAAGCAGAACAGAGCCGCAAGCTGAAAAAGACGGAAAAAGATTCGCTAAAAGATGAAGTGCTGCACAGCCTGTTACCGCGCGCATTCAGTCGTTTTAGTCAGACGTATCTGTGGATCGACACCGTCAACAACCTGATCATGGTGGACTGCGCCAGTGCGAAAAAAGCGGAAGATACGCTGGCCCTGCTGCGTAAAAGCCTGGGATCGTTACCGGTTGTGCCCTTGACGCTGGAAAGCCCGATTGAACTTACCCTGACCGAATGGGTGCGTTCTGGTGATGTGCCTGCCGGTTTTGCCCTGATGGATGAAGCCGAGCTTAAGGCCATTCTGGAAGATGGTGGTGTGATTCGCTGCAAGAAACAGGATCTGGTGTGCGATGAAATTGCCAACCACATTGAAGCCGGCAAGCTGGTGACCAAACTGGCGCTCGACTGGCAGGAGCGTATTCAGTTCGTGTTATCCGACGACGGTTCGGTGAAACGCCTGAAGTTCAGCGATACCTTGCGCGACCAGAACGATGATATTGACCGGGAAGATTTTGCGCAGCGTTTTGATGCAGACTTTATCCTGATGACCAGCGAACTGGCCGCCCTGACCAGCAATCTGGTTGAAGCCTTAGGTGGCGAAGCCCAGCGTTAAAACAATCGGCCGCAGGAAACATGCGGCCGTTTTATTAGTCTTTCAGATAGCGGCAAAGATAAGCGCTTGGCTCGCCTATCTGCAGATGAAACTCGCTGTGACCCGGTACGTTAAACACCGACCCCGCCTCAAACCATGCCCACTGTGTTTCACCCGGCAGCAACACTTTCATCGAGCCGCTGACCACGGTCATCTCTTCCGGCTGGGCCGTTCCAAACGTGTATTCGCCTTCAGCCATGACACCAATGCTGGCACGACCGGTGCTCGCACTGTCAAAACCGATGGATTTAACTTTTCCGTCAAAATACTCACTAACATTGAGCATAATACTTCCTCACAGCACATTAAGGTGTCTGGCAGTGTAGAAGGGAACTTGCTGATCTGTCACGTGAAATAGTGAGTGATTGTGATCCTCACGCGGCGAAGGCTGGCAGAAGAAAAAAAGCAGGACCGATGGCATCCTTGCCAGAGCAACGGCTTACTCTTTTTCGACGTCTTCATAACGCGCTTTTGCGTCATGCGCTTCCTGCTCAGAGTCGTGCTCACTGATTAACGAGTCAGGCTTAGGATGATCGGCCCGCAGTTGCCAGGACATGACTTTTTTGCCTTCGGGGCCTTTTTCGACAGTCACAACGCGCGCTTCTCGGGGGTAAGGAGGTCTTGTCGGCATAATGTGTCCCTCTTGGCTGAATGACATTCCACACGACAGGCGACCGCCTGTCATGGGTTAAGTATAGTCAAAACGGCGGAAATGGCGGCCAAAGGGGGATAAATCTGAGGGTTAGCTGGCACGCGCCAGGGATAACGACTGCAGTATCTGCTCAACAACGCGTTCTGGCGCTTGCATGGCATTCACCTCATGATGGGCGGCAGCCTGATACAGATGGGCACGGGCGCGCAGCACTTCACTCATTTCTTCAGCGATGGGACGCCCGGTTAAGGTCGGTCGCTGAGCGGCTTCCGGCTGGCTTTCCAGACGCCGGGCCAGAATATCAGGCGGTGCACTTAACCAGATCACCTGACCGTGCTCACGCATATACCGCCGGTTACCTTCTGCCAGTACCATTCCGCCGCCCGTGGCGATAATGGTTGAGGGCGCAGTCACGGCTTTAAGCGAGTCGGTTTCACGTGCACGAAAACTTTCCCATCCTTCCGCCGCCACAATTTCCGCCACGGTACGTTGGGTCGTGAATTGCAGGTGATGATCGGTATCACGAAACGCGTAACCCAAGGCCTGAGACAGGGCTTCACCAATGGTGGTTTTTCCGCATCCGCGCGCACCGATCAAAAAAATGGACAAAGACATCAGGGCAGTTCCTCCGCCGCGCAGCCCATCACAGCTGCTGGTTAGGCTCAATAATAGGACGCATCATAGCGGGAATTTATTTCGCGCTCTACTCATTGAGCGTATTTTACGCATGATTGCGCCCTGCTCTCCGACAACACAATGAAATACAGGCAGTTACCCATGCACATTTTGTGCATCAGGCAAAAAAGTTTACGTCAGCAACATTTGCTTACCGCCACGAATTTACATTGCGGCTCATCGCCCCCATATACTGTTAACAGTCGCAACCGGAGAGTCATCATGCAACGCGAAGAACAACAACTGATTGAAAATCTGTTTAGCCGTTTGAAACAAGCTGAAAGCCAGACTGCGGCACGCGATGCTGCAGCCGAACAACTGATCAAACAACACCTGCAGGAGCAACCAGGTGCGCCCTACTATATGGCTCAGGCCATTTTGATTCAGGAAGCGGCACTTAAAAAACTGAATGAGCGGGTTCAGGAGCTGGAAAATCGTCTTGCTCAGCAACAGGCGCAACAGCAGCAGCAGCCCAAGAGCAGCGGTGGATTTTTATCCAGCCTGTTTGGCGGAGGCAGCCAGCAGCCCCAACCGGCTCAGCAGCAGCCTCAGTGGAACAGCGCGCCGCAGCAGCCACCTCAACCGCAGCAGCCTTATGCCAGCGCACCTGCGCCACGCGGCAGTGGTTTCCTGGGTGGTGCCCTGCAAACCGCAGTGGGCGTGGCAGGTGGCGTGGTCATGGCCGACATGCTGACCAGCATGTTCCATCAGTCGCAGCCGCAGGAAATCGTCAACATCATTAATGAGCAGCCGCCGCTGCCCCAGGTAGACGACAGCCTCAATACCTTTAACGGCGGCAACGATCAGTCGTTTCTCGATCAGGGCACCGGCGCCGATAATCAGTCATTCCTTGATCAAAGTAACGGCTGGAGTGATACCTATGCCGATAACGGCGACCTGAATGATTTTGGCGGCAATGATTACGACGATGACGACAGTTTCGTCTGATTCAGCGTTGCCGTTGTCTGAGCCAGCTGTCGAGTTCATTGGCAAACTGCTGGCGGTCCCGCGGGCTCATGGCGGCGGGACCGCCTGTCTGTACGCCGCTGGCACGCATGGTGTCCATAAAATCACGCATTGTCAGCCGCTCGCGTATGGTCGCGGGAGAGTAACGCTCACCGCGTGGATTGAGCGCCGCCGCGCCTTTTTCAATCACCTCTGCGGCCAACGGAATATCCGCCGTAATCACTAAATCTCCGACCTGCACACGTTTCACAATTTCATTGTCTGCGACATCAAACCCGGCCGGCACCTGTAGCGTACGCAGCCAGGGCGACGGCGGCACACGTAAAAACTGATTCGCGACAAACGTCACCATGGTTTGCGTTCTGTCCGCCGCCCGATACAGCACGTCTTTAATGACGTTGGGGCAGGCGTCCGCATCGACCCAGATAAACATGGTTGTTCCTTCTGCTGGAAAATAGCGACGATGGTAACCTGGTTTCCAAAAGGGGGTTAAGTAAAATTCCCCGCGCCCTCAGGGTTGAGATTATCTCTGCTTTGGCGCGTAAGCCAGGCTGCCAGCGCTTGCCCTGCCCACCAAAACACGCTGCATTTGCCGGGCCTGACTCGCGGAACCCCATGCTGTAGCCGCTTGATAGCACCCCCGCGTGCGGGGCAGGATCGCGGCGATAGCGTTCGGCTTTCCTGCCCGCCCGCCGCCGGGTGCCGGTGCCTGTCTGTGACCGCTAACTTGTTATTAATCCTGTCTGCAGTAAGCTACATCGTTGATAAAGGCGAAACAGTGACAGTTAAGGAGACGGTGATGCTGGACAAGACAATCGGATTTATTGGCGGTGGCAACATGGCAAAGGCCATCATTGGCGGGCTGATAAACAGCGGACAAATTACACCGTCGGCTATCTGGATTTACGATCGCAAACCAGACACCAATCAGCAAATGGCCGAGCAGTACGGTATTAATGCCGCGGAAAGTGCAGAGGCACTGGCCCAGCATGTGGATATTCTGTTTGGCGCGGTTAAACCGAATGTCATCCTCAAAGTCCTGAAAGAACTGGCTAACAGCCTGAAGAAAGACGCATTGGTCGTTTCTATTGCCGCCGGCGTCACGCTGGATAATCTGGCCTCCGTGCTGGGCCACGATCGTAAAATCATTCGGGCGATGCCGAACACACCTTCTCTGGTGGGCGAAGGCATGACCTCAGTCACGCCCAACGTTCTGGTTGAACAGAACGAAACCGATGAAGTGGTCGCCATATTTGAGAGCTTTGGTCAGGCGGCGGTGGTCGATGAATACCTGATTCATTCGGTGGTGGGCGTCAGTGGTTCCGCCCCGGCTTACGTGTTTATGTTTATCGAAGCCATGGCCGATGCTGCCGTCGCGGGCGGTATGCCACGCGCGCAGGCTTACCGCTTTGCCGCCCAGGCCGTGAAAGGGTCCGCGCAGATGGTACTGGAAACGGGCAAACATCCCGCCGAGTTAAAAGATATGGTCTGTTCGCCCGGTGGCACCACGATTGAAGCGGTAAAAGTGCTGGAAGAAAAAGGCTTTCGTTCCGCCGTGATAGAAGCCATGCAACAGTGCATGGCGAAGTCGGACAAGCTGAGCCGCAGTTAAATCTGGCGCGTCTGGCAAACATGCCGTTTGCCAGACCGTCTCGCTGGCCTGCTATTCTGCAGAACGCTGGGCCTGATACAGCTCAAGTGCCTGTTTTATTGTCATCGGTTGCTGCATCTTTTCAACAAGCGCCGCCGTCAGCGTGTACATTCCGCACGAGAAAACCGCCGCCAGCTTCCCCTCTTTGCCATAAAAGGCCATAAAGACCTTATCTTCCAGCGATCCCACCTGCTGGTAGTCGTCCCAGTCGGTAGCATGGCCTAAATATTCATAGCGGGTACCGTAATGCGCGGTCCAGAAAAACGGAACGCGGTCATAGTGATGAACATTCCCCATCATGTTCATCGCCGCGGTCTGGCCCTGCTGCTCTGCTACGCGGAAATGCTCGATGCGAAGCGGCCCCTGCGCGGAGGGATAGGTCGCGATATCACCCGCCAGCCAGACGTTTTCTGCTACGCGCAGTTGCTCGTCGGTTTGCAGGCTACCATCCTCCACTAACGGCAGATCGTGAATAAACGACGTGGCCGGTTTAACGCCGGTGGCGAACAGCACCACGTCGGCGGCAATCTGCTGACCGGATTTCAGCCGAACGCTGGTGACGTGGTTTTCACCCTGAAGCGACGCGGCTTCACCTTCCACAAACTTCACGCCATTCGCCTGATGCAATTCATAAAAATAACGACCGACCGCCTCACCAAACTGTTTTGCAAAGGGTAATGGATTGCGGGCGATAACGGTCACATCGACATCACGGTTGCGCAGTGATGAGGCCAGTTCCATGCCAATAAAGCTGTTGCCGACAATGACAATCTGCTGGCTTTGATCGACCGCTTGTAGCAAAGCTGCCGTGTGCTGCTTGTTACGCAGAATATGCACGCCGGCTAAATCAGCGCCAGCCAGTTCAGGTTTCACAGGTTCTGCGCCCGTGGCGATTAATAATTTGTCGAACTGCAATGTATTGCCGTCGGCAAACACCAGGCGATGCTGTTGATTATCGACCCGCTCAACCCGCTTCTGAATACGCTCGACGTGATCCAGTACGTCACTGCCAAGCAGCGACGGTACATCGTCAATATCCATTTTTCCAGACGGCACAAATTTCGTCAGCGCCGTACGGTCGTAAGGGGCTTCCGGCTCACGCTCCACCAGCACCAGGCGACCTTTGAAACCATCGTGACGTAATCGCCACAGCGCCGCGCTCCCGGCCGCGCCTCCGCCCAGCACCACAAAGACCGGTTCTGTGGCACCGCTGCCCATGGGAGAAGCCGGTGACATCGCTTTGGGGTTAACCAGAACATTGTCATTTTCGATTCGCAGGGGATACTGTTTCAGGTCAGCCAACGCCAACGGCTCACACATTTTACCGCTGCTCAGTTCAAATGCCGCTTTATGCCAGGGGCAGATAAGCCTGTCGCCACAGATGGCACCCTGCTCAAGCGGCGCACCTGCGTGAGGGCATTTGGCCTGAAAAGCCTGGACGCTGTCACCCTCGCGGATCAGTAACAGCTCCGTTTCACCGAGCTTCTTTTTGACTGGCTGACGTTGCGGTAAATTCTTGAGAGCAACAACAAATTGATAGTTCACGACATGGCTCCTTTTCCGACCGTCACTGTTGAAAGCGCAGCGCATAATCACAGGCTACGCAATCCCTTATAAACAGTAAGTGTGGCAAAGGATCGCAGAGGCTTAGGTCCTGATGTCGATTTTTTTGGCTAACGGCCTGTTTAATCAGCCATTAAAAGTGTGACCGGCATGTAGGGCGGGGAACAGAATGAAGCGGCCACCGAAATGGCCGACATCGTATTAGCTTTTCTTGAGGCACTGACTCATGAAGGTTTTACGCGCATCGCCAGCCAGCTTTTTATCACCGGCCTGCAGGTTACAGGTTTTCATTTTTATCTGTTGTGGCGACATGTCAGCCACTTTGCTGTCTTTTTTCAGGCAATCGCTCATAAATTGCTTACGCACATCGCCTTTTAGCGCTTGCGAACTGGCATGTTGATTACACATGGCCATTTTTTGCTGCTGCGGCGTTTTATCGGCTGCACTGACATTGCTGCTCATCAGCATTCCCGCTAACACCATCATCATAAAACTGCCTTTCATTGTCTTTACTCCATTGTGATGAAGACACTATTCAGTCTGGCACGCGACAGGCAACGTTGATCACTTTTGCCCAGGAATAAGGCAGGGATCGCACTTTTACAGGTAGAAAAAGGGGATTCAGGCAGAGGGGCGCTTAAGTAAGCGACTGACATAATGTTTTAGCAAGGCACCATTTTGCTCATGGTTATCCACACCGGCATGAACCATGGCCGATTCAATGTTATTAACAATGGACTGATGCTGTTCAGGCGGCATCATGCGCAACATGGCGGTGATGACGATCTCCAGCGCTTCAATCTGCGCCACCTGCTCTTTAGACGCTTCTTCTTTTTCTGCCAGAGTAATCAGTAACTCAGCGATGAGATTTTTCATGCCGATGCCCCTTCAGCCAGGTGCAGAAAAAAATATCACCCGTCGGAATAAAAAAAAAGGAATTTTTCATTGGGTTTATCAGGCGGTTAAAATAATCAGCCGGCTGCGATGTTATGTTATTTCATTTATTGAATCGCGAAACCGCTTATCTACTCGAAACCCAAGGCATGACTATTTTATTTTGATGACACCGATATGAAAGATGCAATATTTCCGCTTCAACTATTAGGGTTCTTTTTACGCGAAAATATAATCGAAACGTTTTTCAGGAAACAGATAATACGTCCCCGCGAGGCCAGTCCTCCCTCAGCTTTTCATGCTCTCTTGCTCCCACTCTGCTCACGCCGTCAATGCACAGGAGATTGCGAAAAACACATTTTGCCGCCACGGATTTACCTGACCTGAAGCGCGTCTCAACGCACGCGTTTGACGACCGATGATGAGCTTAAAAAAACTTATTATTCAAAGGAATAAAATCCTACACGCTCTCATAACATGTCGTCATTATTCAAAAACCATTCATCACATTTGAAAAATATTGCAGGTTGTTACTGACAAGTCCTGATGACCGACCTATGTTTAAAAAACCGCCAGTTTCGTGCGGTACGTGGGCTGTTCTGACCCGCGTAATGCTCCCGATAAAACTGCCACCGTTCTTTTTGGGAGCCACTAACTCAGTTGACTCTGCCTGCTGCGCATCTCTTCATCGGGCGGGCTGTCTGTTCGCGGAGAGGGAGAATGAGAGTGCAACCTAACAGCGCCAGCCGTGCTATCACCGATTACTTCAACAGCCCGGACTGGAATGTTCCGCCCGAGTCCGATCTGCTGGCCGTGATAATGCGGGAACTGATGGAAGCCGGTCAGCCAACCACCAATAAGGCCGTTATCGCGCGCGTCATCAATAAGCTGGAATTTGAAGGGGATGAGCAGCGACTGCAACGCTATCGCGCCCTGCTGGACCGGCTGATGGAAACGCGGCCACGTGAGTGAGCCGCATTCCGGTTACTTAACCCATCGGAGCTGATTGGCTTCGCTTACGCTGGCCCGACCGCTGCTGCGCTGAAACAGGCAAAGCTCTCGTCCACGCCGGTTTTTCATCTGTTGCGGTGGATAATGCCCTTCGAGCAGTAACGCGCTATAGCCTACGCTATCGTCATACTCAACCGCCTGCCCCAACACCTTTACCTTGCTTAAGGTGCTGGCATTGATGCACGCCTGGCGCATCACCTGCTGGCTTTGTTGCCATGCGTCAGGGCTGGACGCCAGCGCAAGCGGGCTGACCAGAAGTAAAACTGACAGTGAAATCCGCTGGAGAGGTACCATGCATTGCTCCTTCTTTCGGCCTGAACCAGAAAAAAATTCCCGCCTGAGCGGGAATAAACAAGACGAGCATTGCATATTGAAGTGACGAGGAAATCCTTACCCTGCTGGTTTAACGCTACCGATCACGGTTAGCGCGGCCCGACAGGATACAGGCGCTATCTTCGCCTGACGCCATGACAACTCTATGACAATGCGTTGTTTATTTGACACTTACCCACAATAGACGCGGCTAATATTACCGTTTTTGTCTGCCATAAAGTTCAGGCGGGTGAAATTAAAGTCCATTGTTACCGCAGAATTCCACGGGATGGCGCGCACCTTCTGAGTGAAACGCTGATTATCGATGGCGGACAGCGGCTTACCGACGAAATGTTGATACTGGGACGCACCACAGCTGTCCGCTTGCGCGTCGGGCAGCCTGGCAGCCTGGTCGGGTTGCGTGGCCGACTGGCAGGCCGTAAGCAGTAAGAAACCGGTGGCCATCAGCGCTTTTCCATAGTGATTCACGTGTTTTCTCCTCATCGACGTGTAAAACCTGACGTCGAAGAGTAACAAGCCTGACTGCAGGTATGAACCGTTAAAATCAAACTTACCGCACAATATTAAGCATTAAATGCTGGCTAATAACGCTATTTGTAGATGAATCACAGCTGCTGGCTGAAATCACGATAATAAGCCGCTGAGACAGTCGGCAGATTATTCCTGCGGGAATAACAAAACCGCTCTTTTTTATCGGCGTTGCCGCGTCAATTACCCTGACGGCGATCCGCGTCCGCTAATCTGTCATCACGCCCGATTGACTGTGGGCCTTATTCTCAGGCCAGGCGAATAAGCGCCTGACGCCCGGTTGCAACACCGCAGGGCAATTAGTTAACAAACTGATATTATTCACTTAAAATTCGCACAAACCTGAAACGATCATAAACGCATAATATTGTGTCGTCCGTTCTCTCGACAGCGATCCGACGCGTTGCTACTATGCGCTTATCGTTGCTGGCTGGGTCGCCTATGAACACCAATTCCGACAGAGTGACGCTGACACTGTTTTATGTCGGCAGCTTTGTTGTCTATTACCTTGTTACCATGCTGATTACCTTGTTCCCTAATTACGGTATCCTGCGTAATGACGGTTTGCTGGTGCCCGTGCTCTGCCTGTTTGAGTTTGCAGTGATCTATCCGCTGTATCGTTTTTACTGCCAGCGTCGCACGGATATTCCCCTGGGTTTTTTACGCTCCGGCCAGACTTTACTGTTTATTGGCGCCCTGTTTATTTTAATGGCGGCACAAACGCAGTATTTACAGCCCGAAGGCTGGCTGGTGGCGCAATCACAACAGGGACGCAGCTCAATGCTTATCCTGTTACTGACCGCCGTGTTGCTGGCCCCCGTATTTGAAGAAGTGATGTTTCGCGGCTTTTTGTTGCAAGGCTTCCTGCTGTGGGCCCCCAACAGCCGCTTTGCCTGCATGCTACTCACTTCCCTGCTGTTTGCGTTGATGCATACTCAGTATGTCCACTGGGAAACGGTGGTGGCGCTGACGCTTTTCTCTTTGCTGCTCTGCTACGCGCGCCTGCGCAGCAATACGCTGGCCCTGCCGGTCTTCCTGCATACGTTGAACAACCTGATTGCCATCCTGCCCGCCTGGTATTTCGCCTGACAGGCTTCACTTTTTTATTACCTGTCCTGCAATAACCTGCGAAAAATCAGCTAGTATCGTTTTTTACCCACAGGGATGGATGGTCTGCAAGCCAATGATTACCATGCTGGATGTGGCCCGTAAGGCCGGAGTCTCTAAAGCCACCGTCTCACGCGTGCTGGCCGGAAATCGTTACGTCAGTAAGAGTACGCAACAGAAGGTCTTTCAGGCCATCGCCGAAACCGGTTATCGCCCAAATCTGCTGGCGCGAAGCCTGGCGACCCAAAAATCCCAGAATATTGGCCTCATTGTTACCCATTCACTCTTTAATGGTCCCTACTTCAGCGAACTGCTGTTTCAGGCGGCCACGCTGACCAATAACTATGGTCGGCAGTTAATTCTGGCCGATGGCAAAACCTGCGCTGATGATGAGCGGGCCGCGATTGAGTTTTTGCTCGACCTGCGCTGTGACGCCATCATCATCTATCCCCGCTTTCTGGATACCGAGGCGCTGGACGCCATTATTGAACAGCATGATATTCCCATCATGGTGGTGAACCGCCAGCTTAAGCGCCATCCTGCTCACTGCGTTTGGGCCACGCATCAGCAGAATACGTTTGACGCCACGCGTTATCTGATTGAACGCGGCCACCGCGAGATTGCCTTTATTCGTGGACTGGCCGGTTCGCCGACCGCTGACGCGCGTCTGGCGGGCTATCAGCAGGCGCTGGTCGCGCATGGCATCGCAGATAAAGCCTGCATCGTGCAGGGCGCCTGGACGCCAGCCAGTGGGATGGCGGCGGCAAAACAGCTGCTGGATTCGGGAGTGACCTTTAGCGCGCTGATGGCCAGTAACGATGATATGGCGATTGGTGCCGCGCTGGCTCTCAATGCGGCGGGAAAACGGCTGCCAGAAGATGTCTCACTGCTGGGCTTTGATGATATTCGCATGGCTGAATTTTTCCTGCCGCCGCTCACCACAGTGCATGTGCCGGTCGCGGAGATGATTCAGCACACGCTGGCGCAGCTGGTTGCCATGCTGGAAGGTGAAGCGGTCACGGCCCTGCCGCCATTTAGCGGTCACCTGATCGCGCGCGCATCGGTGACGGACGGCCCTTATAAGCAGTAAGACGCGGCCTCCCTGCCGCGCGACCTCAGTAGTCCACTGACGCGTTCAGCGTGGCTCCGTTACTGCGAATCAGCTTTTGGTACCAGAAGAAGCTTTTTTTGCGGTAGCGCGCCAGATCCTTGAGATCTTTCTCATCGCGGTTCACATAAATAAAACCGTAACGCTTGCTGATGCCCTGATGGGTACTCACCAGATCAATTGCCGACCACGGGCAATAACCGAACAGCTCGACGCCATCGGCAATCGCCAGCTGCAACTGAGCGATATGCTCGCGCAAATAGTCGATACGGTAATCATCATGCACTTTATTCTCTGCATCCAGGCTGTCAAAAGCCCCTAAACCATTTTCGGTCACGATGAGCGGTAAGGCATAACGCGCATAAATCTGTCGTGCGGTAATGCGGAAACCGACAGGATCGATATACCAGCCAAACTGGTTTTGTTTCAGATGCGGATTATCGCAACCGACATACACAGACCGGTCAATTCCGGCCATTTGTTGATCGGCATGCGGCCTGCTGTCGGGCGTATTATGCTCTCCTTCAGCGCCTACCGTGGCGGAAGCATAATAGTTAAAAGCGATAAAATCAGGCTTACCGGCGGCGATGATGGCCATATCCTCCGCCTCAATGGTGGGTAGCCAACCTCGCTGCTTCAGAAAAGCCCATACCACGTGGTTGTAGCGCCCGTGAACGGCCAAATCGAGGTAGAGCCAGTTACGGATTGCCGAGAAATTATCAGCTGCCAGCACATCCTCTGGGCGGGAACTCGCGGCATATACGCAAGAGATATTGGGTGCCGGGCCAATTTTCGCCTCCGGCAGCCGTTCATGGCAGGCAATCATCGCCTTGGCCTGCGCCAGCATCATGTGATGGTTTTGCTGGTACAGGGTTTTCTGCGGATCGGCGGTGCCCGGCGGCAAGGTACCAATCACGTCCCCTTTCAGGATCATCATGTTCTGTTCATTGATGGTCAGCCAGTAGTTGACCTGGCTGCCATAGCGCTCAAAACAGGTGATGGCAAAACGCTCAAAAGCCGCCACCGTACGGCGAGAAGACCAGCCACCGGCCTGCTGCAGCGCCCAGGGCAGATCGAAGTGATAAAGCGTCACCAGTGGCGTGATGCCCTGTCGGCAGATCTCATCAATCAACTGCTGATAAAAGGCCACGCCCGCCTCATTTACCGAGCCATCGCCGTCGGGATAAAGGCGGCTCCAGGCAATGGAAAAGCGGTAAGTTTTAAGTCCCATCTCCGCCAGCAAGGCGATGTCTTCTTTGAAGCGGTGATAGTGGTCGCTGCAAACGGTAAAATCCGTGATGTCCTGATGGAACGTTGCTTTGTCGATAACAGATGGCCCTTTGCCATCGCTATTCCATCCGCCCTCAACCTGATAAGCCGAGGTCGATGCGCCCCAGAGAAAGCCTTCTGGAAACGCGGTCACTGTCGAATGTTGCATAACACCTCCTTTTTAGCGTGCGGCTAACTCCCGGCGCAGTTGAATAATTTCTTCCGCCAGCTCGCGGCAGAGCATCGCGTTCATCAGATGATCCTGGGCATGTACCATAATCAGGTTGACCGGGATCTTTCCGCTGCCCTCATCGGCACCGATAAGCTGGGTCTGCGTCTGGTGCGCCGCCTTTGCCGCCGCAGTCGCGGCGCTGAGCAGGCTGTCTGCCTGCTCCCAGTTTTGCAGGCGGGCCGCGCGCAAGGCTTCCATTGAGCAGGATCGCGCTTCGCCCGCCTGGATAATCAGTTCGATGACCGTGCTTTCATCAATTTCCATGCATTACTCCTTTACCGGTTGCGCTGCGGCCAGTTCCTGCTGCAGCAATTGACGCTCGTACATTTTGAAAAACGGGTAGTAAATCAATGTGGCAATCGTCACCAGCAGGGCAATCAACACGATGACGCGCCAGTCCCAGCCGGTTGACCAGGCTGCCCCAATCGGCGCTGGCGTCGTCCAGGGTGCCAGCGAGATCACGTGATTGATCAGATTGGTTTTCGTGGCGGTCCAGGCAATGACGGCATTGACTAGCGGGGCAAGAACGAAGGGAATAAACAGAATGGGGTTCATCACCACGGGCGAGCCAAAAATAACCGGTTCGTTGATGTTGAACATGCTGGGCACAATGCTGAGCTTACCAATTGAGCGCAGATGGGCAGACTGACTCCGCAAATAGAGCAGCACCAGCCCCATCGTGGAACCGGAGCCACCAATCACGATAAAAAATTGCCAAAAGGGTTCGATAAACACTCGGCTGACAGGCTCGCCTGCGTTCAGCGCCTGCTGATTCAACCCAAGGTTGGTCAACCAGAATGCCTGTAAAATGCCGCCGACAATCACGGCGCCGTGAATACCGGCGAACCACAGCAGATGACACAGCAGCACCGCGATCAATACGGCAGGCAGAGAATCTGAGGCAGAAATAATCGGGGAAAAGATCGCCATAATGGCCTGCGGCAGCAGCATACCAAACTGTGCCTGTACCCACAGACTGAGCGGAAACAGGGTAATAAAAATGGTGATAATCGGGATCAGCAGATCAAACGACTGACGGATTTTCGGCGGTACCTGTTCGGGTAATTTGAAGCCGATATTGTGTTTCTGCAGAAAATGCATCAGCTCCGTAGCAAATAACGCCACCAGGATGGCAGTAAAAATCCCCTCCCCCCCCAGCGAACCTACCGGCAGCGTTTTGCCCGTTTGCGGCGCAGCCACGACCAGAAACGCCATTAGCGACAGGCTGGCGGCCATAAAGCCGTTCATTTTGTAGCTGTTCGCCAGGTTGTAGGCGATAGCACTGGCAATATAGAGCGCCATAATGCCCATCGTCATGTTGTAAGGCATCATGATTTGTTCTTCATGCGCCTTCATCATGCCGAGCCACCACTGTGCGAACGCCCAGCTACTGTCTGCCGAAAAAGGCGGATGGGCAAACAGCAGCATAAATGAACCGACAATCAGGAACGGCATTGAGGCAATAAAACCATCACGGATGGCGATGACGTGGCGCTGGCTGGAAAGGCGGCCAGCCAGCGGACTAATACGATTTTCGATGACACCGAATAAAGATTCGCTCAAGCGACTCATCCCGTCACTCCTTGCTCAGGCAAAAGAGAATAACCCTGCATAAAGTGAATGCAGGTTTGCGCTATATTTTTCAGTTCTTTAGCGATCAGCCAGGAATAAGCTTGAGCGCGGCACTTAATATCTTTTCGCCATTCATCATTCCGTAATCCATGCTGTTAATCACCGCGACGGATTTACTGTACTGCTGAGCAATCGGCTCGAAATCGGCCAGCTTGTATTTAATTTGCGGCCCCAACAGGCAGCAGTCATAGTCGGCAATTGCCTCGCTAAACTCTTCAATTCCTACTGCTTTTATCTCTACATCCATTCCCTGCTCTTTCGCAGCTTTTTCCATTTTTTGCACCACCATACTGGTGGACATTCCGGCGGCACAGCACAGTAAAATTTTGGGCATGGTTCATTCCTCCGTGTGATGAATAATTAACGAATACACAGGGGAAAGATTTTCTGCAACCGGTTTCAGATTTGCATGTCAGAAGTGTGAGAAATATCAAAACGCGTTGCCTTAAGGGATTACCGCCAAACTAGTCAACGGGTATGAAAATTTACCGATTTTAAAATTCGTTATGGCAGGAATGAAAAGTCGCCCTTGTAGCTGGTCAGAAATGCAGCGCGAACGCTGCGTTGCCCATTGCAGCGATGGGTAAGATTTCACTGCTGTACGCGTCCGGAAGGCGTATAATCGCTCAGAGCAATCCGATACCGCCCAGCGTGATGATTGTCCCTTCCGGCAATTAGCTATACTGGTTTTATAAAAAGGAACATTCACCCCTCTCGTGACGTGCGCGACGGGAGAAGGAGTCGGTTATGTTAATTGGTTTTGTATTGTTGGTAAGCGCCTGTGGACATGATGCCTGTGAAGCGTTGCCGGTATCAGAGCGCATTTACCCAACGAAAACCGCCTGCGAAGTGATGGCAAACCGCATCCACAAGGTCCGTCCCAACGTGGTACTGATGTGTGGTGAAGTGCATCGTTCAGATAACTGAACAGGTCAAGGACACAAAAATGCACATACAACATTGCAAGGTTGCAGGTTAGCGTTCAAAATATAAGCTGTTTTACACCAACATAGTTGTGAATCCCATGAAAACTACTCGTCCCCGCCGTCCAACTGGGCGTTGGGTTTATTACATTTTGTATGAAGGCATTATCTGGCCCTGCCCGGTACGCTGGGAATGGGAAGGCGCTTATGGCGGCTGGCTCCCGTTCTACTATTCACCTACCTTTGAATTTCTGGCGGGCGATCCCGGTAAGGCTTATCGGATTGCACGCAGCGACGTGCGGGCTAAGCGCGCAGAAGAGATTTACGCCTGACGTTTAAGACGCGTTCCAGGGTAACCAGGAAGCGGTAACCAGCAAACAGAGTAACGCCCGCAGTAACACCACCATCAGCAGTACGCCAGGCTTATGGCGAGAAAGCCACGACCTCATGCCCATATCATCGCCGCCTGACGGATTAGCACGCGTGCGCCACAGATTTCCAGCAAGACCAGCCGCATTTTCCGTGTGTGTTTGCCGAAACGCGTTTGTCATCTCCGCGTCCTTCTGCACAACGCAAAGATGCGCCCGAAGGCGCATCTGGGTACGGCAAGATTCGCGTCAGCATCACGTAAAAGTGATGCCGGTCCGCAATCAGTTGTTCAGGGTGTAATCCAGTGTAATTTCAGCATTCAACACCTGAGAAACCGGGCAGCCCGCTTTGGCTTTGTTGATAATCTCATCAAAGGTATCGTTATCAATGCCTGGCAGAGAAACGGTGCTGGTTAAGGCGATTTTGGTGATCGCAAAGCCTTCACCTTTTTTATCCAGCGACACATCTGCGCTGGTATCAATGCTTTCCGCTTTATGACCGGCATTGCCCAGCATTAGCGACAGTGCCATAGAGAAACAGGCCGCATGTGCCGCACCAATCAGCTCTTCCGGGTTAGTGCCTTTTTGCCCTTCAAAACGGGTATTAAAGCCGTAAGGCTGCTGGTTCAGTACACCACTTTCGGTGCTGACTGTGCCTTTGCCTTTGATGTCGCCTTCCCAATGCGCCGAACCTTTCTTATGAATGGTCATGTCATTCCTCCTGTTGGTAAAGAAGGTAAGTATAGACAACACCTCTGATTTCGCCGCAGGCAACTATGCCGGGCGCAGGTTTGCTTCCTACAAGAGGGCATTTGCCTGCACCAGCGAATCCTGTGTGATATCGGCAATGCGCTTCGCGCCGGTTAAGGTCATCGCGACTTTCATCTCTTTTTCAATCAACGTCAGTAAATGCTCAACGCCGCGCTGTCCATGTGTTGCCAGCGCATAGATAAAGGCGCGCCCCAGCAGGACGCTGTCTGCGCCCAGCGCAATCATACGCACCACATCCAGTCCGTTACGAATGCCGCTATCAGCAAGGATCGTGATATCGCCTTTGACCGCATCCGCTATCGCAGGTAAGGCACGGGCCGAGGACAGGACACCGTCCAGCTGGCGACCGCCATGGTTAGAAACCACGATACCGTCAGCACCAAAGCGCACCGCGTCACGGGCATCCTCAGGGTCCAGAATGCCTTTGATCACCATCGGGCCATCCCAGAAATCGCGAATCCACTCCAGATCCTTCCAGGAAATGGAAGGATCAAAATTATTGGCCAGCCAGCCGATATAGTCTTCCAGCCCGGTAGGCTTGCCGAGATAGGTTGAGATATTCCCCAGATCGTGCGGCCTTCCCTGTAACCCCACATCCAGCGCCCACCTGGGATGCGTGATGGCCTGCCAGTAGCGCCGCAGCGCCGCATTTTCCCCGCTCATGCCTGAATGCGCATCGCGATAACGCGCGCCCGGCGTAGGCATATCCACAGTAAACACCAGCGTAGAGCAGCCCGCCGCTTTGGCGCGCTCCAGCGCATTACGCATAAAGCCACGATCGCGCAGAACATAGAGCTGGAACCACATGGGGCGGTTAATCTGCGGCGCAACTTCCTCAATGGGGCACACGGAGACGGTGGACAGCGTAAAGGGAATGCCTTTCCCTGCCGCCGCGCGGGCGGCCTGCACTTCGCCTCGTCGTGCATACATGCCACACAGCCCTACCGGTGCCAGCGCCACTGGCATCGACAGCGTTTCATTAAACAGGGTGGTTTCCAGACTGAGTTCAGACATATTACGCAAGATGCGCTGGCGCAGCGCCACGTCCGAGAGATCGGTCACGTTGCGGCGTAGCGTGTGCTCCGCATAAGCCCCGCCATCCAGATAGTGAAACAGGAAAGGCGGCAAAATGCGTTGCGCGGCGGCGCGGTAGTCACTGGCAGCAGAAATAATCATCAGCGTGTCTCCTTGTGATTGTGCAGGTCATGGCCAGGTAAACGTGTAATACGCGCCTGTCTGGCTTCGTCTTCATCTCGCGTTTTCATCGTGGTATGCACAAAACCAAGATGATCCATCGTCGCTAAGCGCGCGGCCTCGGCATCGCCGAGTAAAATGGCGTCAAGCATGGCACGGTGTTGATCTGTCAGCTGGTCAAAAATGATCGGGCTGGTGTACATCAGCCTGCGGCTGTGCAGCATCGACGACTGGAGCAAATCAAAAAAACCGCGCATGGTTTGTAACAGCACCACGTTATGTGAGGCTTCCGCGATAGCGAGGTGAAACCGCAGGTCGGCCTGACCGGCCAGATGGGGATCGTCGCTCTCTTTTAACGCCAGCGTGGCGTCAAACGCGTACCTTAGACGTTCTTTATCGGACTCTGTCGCCCGCAGTGCGGCATGCCATGCGGTGCTGGCTTCAATGGCGTAACGCGCTTCCAGAATGTCGTAGCGGTAATCCGGATCGTTGGCCAGCAGCTGACGAATCGGTTCCACAATGCGCTGTTCAGACCAGGGTTCCTGAGGTTGACGCAGCCAGGTGCCGTCGCCGCGTCGGCTCGTCAATATCCCGCTGCTGATAAGCTGCTGAATGGCTTCGCGCAGCGATGAACGGGAGACGCCAAGCGCGGCGGCGAGCTGGCGCTCGGCAGGCAAACGCATGCCGGGTTCAATCTGATGCTCGCGAATATACTGTTCGAGCCGAACCCGCAGCGGATCGGCATGCGGCGATAAACTGGTTTTCATGGGATCATCCAGGGGAAAACGTAAGCCTGAAGCGTGGTAATGATGCCCACCAGGCAGGTAAATATCAGGCTGTGCTTGACGGTAAAGCGGAACAGATCGGACTCTTTGCCCACCAGACCAACAGCGGCACAGGCAATGGCTATCGATTGCGGCGAGATCATCTTGCCGGTCACGCCACCGGTGGTATTTGCCGCCACCAGCAGAATATCGGAAACGCCAATCTGCTGCGCGGTCGTCGCCTGTAAGGCGGCAAACAGCGCATTGGATGACGTATCCGAGCCAGTCAGAAACACGCCAAGCCATCCCAGGAAAGGCGAGAAAAAGGTAAACGCATGACCGGTATGCGCCAATGCCAGCGCCAGAGTGGCAGACAGGCCGGAGTAGTTAGAGATAAAGGCAAACGCCAGCACCATCCCGATCGAGTAGATGGGAAGCATAAGTTCTTTCAGGGTTTCTGCAAAGGTTACTGCCGCAGCCTTGGGTTTCATCTTCAGAAAAACGATGGAGACGATGGCGGCGACCAGGATTGCCGTGCCGGTTGCCGACAGCAGGTCGAGTTTGAAAATCGCTGGCCAGTTGCTGGGTTGCGCGACCACCGGCGGCATCCGTGTTATCCCTCCGTCCAGCCCCGGCACGGGAAGGCTGAAAACCCAGTTTGCGAAGGCACCGCCTTTTGCAAACAGCGCTTTAAAGGGTGGAATGCTCCATAACGTGACGGTCGCGGTCAAAAAGAGGAACGGCATCCAGGCACGCACAACCTGCCCGGTAGTGTATTTTTGTCGGGTCAGCGGCTGATTGTCCTGCTGGCTTTCTGCTTCGCTGAAGCGAAAGATGCGGACCGGCTGCCAGACGCGCAAAAACAGCGTCAGCGACATTAAAGAGACCAGCGAGGAGATGATATCGGGCAGATCTGGGCTAAGAAAATTCGAACTGAGGAACTGGGCGATCGCGAACGATCCCCCCGCCACCATCACGGCGGGCCAGGTCTCTTTCACGCCGCGCCAGCCATCCATAATCGCCATGATCCAGAACAGCACGATGATTGTCAGAAACGGAAGCTGTCGACCTGCCATCTGACCGATAGCGAAGCTGTCCAGCCCGGTCACCTGCCCGGCCACAATAATCGGGATTCCCATCGCGCCAAACGCCACTGGCGCGGTATTCACGATCAGACACAAGCCCGCGGCATAGAGCGGATTAAAACCCAGCCCCACCAGTAGCGCGGCCGTGATCGCCACCGGCGCGCCAAACCCTGCCGCACCTTCTAAAAAGGCGCCAAAGGAGAAGCCTACAATCAGCATCTGTAAGCGTTGATCGGGCGTAATCGATAAAATTGAGGCGCGGATAATGTCGAACTGACCGGTCTTAACCGAGATCCTGTAGACAAAAACCGCCGCGACGATGATCCAGGCGATGGGCCACAGGCCGTACATAAAGCCGTAAACCGCTGATGCCAACGCTTGCTGTAGCGGCATTTTATACAGCAACAGCGCCACAAGCAGCGCAAGGATGACCGTGATGGTCGCGGCCTGATAGCCTTTCATCTTTAGCTTGATTAACGCAAAGAAGAAAAACAAAACAGGAAGCAATGCAATCAGGCTGGAGAGCCAGATGTTGTTGAGCGGATCGTAATGTTGTTGCCAGACCTGCATGCCATTATCTCCATGGGATGATGAAAGCGATGCGCGATCGGCAAAGGCGGGTGGCGCATCTGTCACCTCTGATGCACCAATTGGTCCTACCAATCAGGTGATCAGGGCTTGCTCGTTACAGATACTTAACCCGCTGTTAACTCTAGGCAACAGTTGCGGCACTATTTTTAACGTTATGTGAGCCGCTGAAAACGTTTTGCCGGGTTGGTAGGACCAATTAGCGTTGCGGAAAGGCTTGTTGGTAGCTTCGGGGGTGAAAACGCAGATTCAGGCCAATCAGGATCACCGTTACGCTGCCCTGTAGCAGCCAGATGCTGGAAAAATGGCCTGTCAGGTTATGCAGTTGTCCGGCAAGAAAAGGCATACTGCCCGCGATGATAAACCCCGCACCCTGCATAAATGCCACCAGACGCGCACCGGCCTGCGGATGCGCCAGGTGATCCAGCGCCAGCACCAGGGACAGAGGGAATGCGCCACCCAGGCCAATGCCCGCTATCCCTGCCCACAGCCAGGGATGGTAGAGCGGTGCCACCAGCAGACCGAGCATACCGCCAAGCTGTAATACCAGCGTCAGCACGAGCAGCGGTCGCCGATCCGCTCCCTTTACCAGCATGGGAAATACCAGGGCACCAGCAACCTGACAGGCAATCATCACGCCAAGCAGGCTGCCGCCCGCCTGGGCGCTCCAGCCCAGTTGATGATAAAAATCGGGCAACCAGGCGACACAAATAGCATAACCGCCGTTTACTAAACCAAAACTCAGCGCCAGCATCCATGCGCGCGTATTGCGCCAGACTGATGGCATGGCTGTCGATGTCTGCGGTGGCGGAGACGCCGCCGGAATCCACCACCAGAGCATAACGGCCAGCAGCGCAGGCGCAGACCAGCTGCTGAGCGCGCCGTGCCAGCCCAGATGCAGGCTGATCCATGGCGTCAGCGCAGCGCCCAGTCCACCGCCACCCATTAATGCCGCCGCCCATAGCCCGGTGATCGTGGCACTGCGCTGCGCAAAGCGCTGGCGAATCAAACCCGGCATGGCCATTTGTACAATGCCGATGCCGATACCACCGGGGACCGTGCTCCATACCAGCCACTGGCCTTGCGAGATAAAAAACCGGCTGGCCAGCGCCAGCACCAGCAACGCCAGCCCGCCACAGAGCAGCCCACGCAGCCGGATACGTTGCTGAAGCGGCGCGCTCACTAATGCGATGGCTCCCATCATCATCATCGGAATAGCTGGCAGAAGTGAGGCGGCGAGCGATGATAATCCAATGTTTGCACGCAGTTGATCCAGCAGCGGACTGACGGAGGTCATCAGAGGACGCATGTTCAGTCCCGCCAGTATCAGGGCGGCAATAAGTAATAAGTGATCTTTTTTCATGGGCAATCCTGGAATTAAACATTGTCAGCCTGACAGCAGCCATTACTATTTGGAAATGAAATATCAGGATGACAGGCAGTGGAAAAATGAATCGCCAGCCCATGTTTACGCCTCAGCAATTGCTGAGCTTTGTCGCCGTATGCGAAACCGCCAGCTTTACGCGCGCCGCTGAACGGGTTCACCTGTCACAGTCGACCGTGAGCCAACAGGTACGGCGGCTGGAAGAGATGGTCGGCAAGCCTTTGCTGGCCCGCTCGTCCCATCAGGTGCAGATCACTGAAGAAGGGGAAAAATTGCTGGGTTATGCTCGCCGGATTATTGCCCTGAACGGTGAAGCCCACGATGTGCTGAGCGATAAGTGGCGCGATGGCGTCCTGCGGCTGGGCGTACCGGAGGATTTCGCTGCACCCACCGCCGGGCTACTGGCGTTGTTCAGTCGCGAGCATCCCCACCTGCGGCTGGATGTGATGAGCGGGATACAGGTAGAACTTCGTCGTGCCTGGCAACGGGAAGAGCTGGATATCATGCTGATCAAACAGCCCTACGGGGAACGTCCGCTGGCTTCCCGACCGGAGCCGTTACTGTGGCTGGACAGCGCTGCCCATCCCTGCTTCGAACAGTCCCCCATTCCCTTAGTGCTGTTTCCGCAACTGGGGCTGTATCGGGAGGAAATCTGCCAGACACTGGATTTACTGGGCCGCAGTTGGCGAATTGGTTACAGCAGCGCCAGCCTGGTGGCGCTGTCCGCCGCCAGCGCGCAGGGCTTAGGGATAACGCTGTTACCGGCCAGTTGTCGCTTACCTTCGCATCGGGTGCTCGGCAGCCAACAGGGCTTGCCGGTAATCGATACCTTTGAGCTGGCGCTGTTTTGCCGTCAGCCAGAAGATGGCCTTCAGCGCCAGTTGGCCGACGCTCTGGCCGATTTCGCCGGCCTGAGCTGGCAGTGAGTTTTTAAATAGCAGGCAGTGAAAAACTCCTCAGCAGAGAAAGCCGCGGTTTGTCAGATTAAGCCTTCACTTACTTTCGCAGGAATCGCTGATGCAGACCGCCTCTTCCACCAGCCGCCGCCGCTTTCTCCGTCAGGGAGTTCGCCTGACCGCCGCCAGCAGTATGAGTATGATCATCGCCGGGATCGCGGCTTCCGGTGTTGCCGCCAACGCTAACGCAACGCCCGTCCTCTCACCTGGCGCGCTGCCCCAGAGCAACCACTATGTTTTAGGCAATGTATTACTCGAAGAAGGCTTCGCACGCGAAGGTAGCGAGATTGTTGCAACGAAAACAGCGCGCTACGACATCACCCTTCGCGATGGCCACTTTCACCAGTTCAGCCCGGCCGGGCAAGGTGCGCGTTCATTGCCGTTCTGGGATGCGCAGGGTGCCCTGCTGCTGCCGTCCACGCAGGATATGCACATCCATCTCGACAAAACCTTTTATGGGGGCCCCTGGCAGGCACCTCGCCCGCGTAAAGGCAAAACGATTATGGACATGATTGCCCGTGAGCAGGTGCTGATTCCACAGTTGCTGCCCACTTCTCAGGCGCGGGCCGAAGGGCTTATTGCCCTGCTGAATTCCAGGGGCACCACCCGGGCGCGCAGCCACTGTAATATCGACCCGGTCAGTGGTCTCAAGAGCCTGGAACATTTACAGGCTGCGCTGGCACTGCATCCCGATTTCCCCTGTGAGATTGTCGCCTTCCCCCAGCATGGACTGCTGCATTCTCAGGTCGACGGGCTGATGCGTGAAGCCATGCAACGTGGCGTGCACTATGTCGGCGGTCTTGATCCCACGAATGTGGATGGTGCGATGGAGAAATCCCTGGATGCCCTGTTCCAGATTGCGCTCGACTACCAGCGTGGCGTCGATATCCACCTGCATGAAACCTCTGCCGCTGGCGTTCAGGCTATCCGTTACATGATTAAAACCGTGCGGGAGAATCCCGCCTTACGCGGTAAAGTCACTCTCAGTCATGGTTTTGCACTGGCAACCTTACAGGGCGCTGAACGGGATAACCTGATTGCCGACCTGGCGGAGCAGCAGTTCAGCATTGCCTCCACGCTGCCCATCGGCAAGCTGACTATGCCCGTGCCGCAGTTGCAGGCGGCAGGGATAAAAGTCATGACCGGCACCGACAGCGTGATCGATCACTGGTCGCCGTTTGGCACAGGCAGCATGCTGGAAAAGGCCAATCTCTATGCCCAGTTGTACGGGGGTTCTGATGAGTTCTCATTGAGTCGCGCCCTGGCGATTGCCACCAATGACGAGCTTCCTCTCTCTGCCAGTGGCGAACGTCAATGGCCCCGCATCGGAGACAGTGCCGATATGATGCTGGTTCAGGCCAGTTGTTCAGCGGAGGCGGTAGCGCGGATTTCGCCCGTTACGGCGACCTTCTCGCGGGGAAAACCCCTGTTTATGCAACAGCAGGTGTAACGCAGATACGCCTCACTTTAACGCTATTGCCTAAAGTGAGGCGCAGACATCTGAGGCACAGCGATGTTAAACCCGGCTTGCCTCACTTTTCTTTGACATCAACTCCATGGCCAGCGCATACAGATGCGCGCCGTCAGGGGCAACGGGATCGTCTTCGGCATAACATTCGATCATGGAGGCAACCTTATCAGCCGATAAACTTTCGCCATAAAGATGCAATGTCAGGACAGCACGACCAACGATTTTAAGTATGTCTTCATGCAATATCTTCGGGATATTATTCAATGAAAAACCCTCTGCCAGTGGTTATATCGATCTATGTTGCTCAATATAAAGGAGTTAATGAATGATTTTTACAGGGGTTTAAGCCCATACTGTTACATTATTAATGCTATTTTCAATGCGAAAAAAACGGGCTTCTCCGATAACCTCAATATTCGCTCTTATAAACAAAAGATTATGAATTTATTAACGTTCTCAGACGTTTATCAGGCTTCCCTTTTGGCTTTTTTTTCCGCAGCCATTCATTAAAATAATCCACCTAACGCACGTAATCTTCAGTTTATTCCTAAAAAAAAGCTGGGTGAAATGGATAGTATTTATTCAGGCAGTTAACGTTGCCGTTCTGCTCGCTTTCTGACAGACTTGCGCACGCAATGATGCCCCCACTTTTAGCCGCAGAGGCCGCACCCGTGACCGCTTTTTCCTCGCTTAATTCTCTTCCCGATAGCCAGCTCGATAACCTGCGCGAGATGGGCTATACCAGCATGACACCGGTTCAGGCCGAAACGCTGCCCGCTATTTTAGCCGGACGCGACGTGCGCGCGCAGGCAAAAACCGGCAGCGGTAAAACGGCCGCCTTTGGCATTGGCTTGCTGCAACATATCGACAGCGCTCTTTTTCAGACGCAGGCGTTAATTTTGTGCCCCACCCGGGAGCTGGCCGATCAGGTCAGTAACGTCCTGCGGCAGTTAGCCCGCTTCACACGCAACATTAAAATTTTAACCTTATGTGGCGGCCAGCCAATGAGCGCCCAGCGCGATTCGCTGGTGCATGCGCCTCATATCGTCGTCGGAACGCCAGGCCGCATTCTGGACCACATTAAGCGTGAGACGCTGAAGCTGGACAGCCTGCGTACGCTTGTACTGGACGAAGCCGATCGCATGCTGGAAATGGGCTTCCGCGACGATATGGAAACCATCATCGCTGCCACGCCCGCTTCGCGTCAGACGCTGCTGTTCTCGGCAACCTGGCCGGAAGGGATTGCCGCCCTGAGCCAGCGCTTTCAGCGTGAAGCGCTGAGCGTGGTCACAGAAGAAGTGAGTGAACTCCCGGCTATCGAACAACAGTTTATTGAGGCCAGCCACGGTGAAAAACTCTCGCTGCTGATCAGTCTGCTGAGCGAACGCCAGCCCTCTTCCTGCGTCGTGTTCTGCAACACAAAACGTGAATGCGACGATATTGCCGCTGCGCTGAATGCGCGCGATATCAGCGCCCTGCCCCTGCATGGCGATCTGGAGCAACGCGATCGCGAACGGGTGCTGATTCGTTTTGCCAACGGTAGTGGTCGCGTACTGGTGGCCACCGATGTTGCAGCTCGTGGGCTGGACATTAAGTCACTGTCGCTGGTGGTAAACTATCAACTGGCATGGGACCCGGAAGTGCACTTGCATCGTATCGGCCGCACCGCACGCGCTGGCGAAAAAGGCGCTGCCGTGAGTTTTGTTGCCGCAGATGAAATGGCGCGCGCGCACGCACTTGAAGACTTCCTGCAACAGAAACTGCCCTGGATTGCCGCCAGTTCGCTGAAGAAAAGCAGTCAGCCATTACCCGCCGCCATGATGACGTTGTGCATTGATGGTGGGCGTAAAGCGAAAATTCGTCCCGGCGATATTCTCGGCGCGCTGACGGGTGAAGCCGGTTATCGTGCCGATCAAATCGGTAAAATCGATCTCACCCCTACCCATGCTTACGTCGCGATAGAAGCGGCTCAGGCTAAAAACGCGCTGGTGAAGCTTAAGCAGGGTAAAATTAAAGGTAAAACCTGTCGGGCTGTGCTGTTAAAAGACTAAAAAAACGGGCGAGAGTCACTCTCGCCCTTACTCTGACTTATGGCTCATCAATCCGCGTTACGTGCAGCGTCGTTTTATCGCCTTTCCCATGAACCTTACCGCTCACTCGAACCTTGTCATCAGCGGTATAAGTTTTACCATCGAACGTTTTCTTGGGCGCAATAATGGTCAAATGGCCGGTTTCGTCACGAAACTGATAATTATCGCCCTTTAATTTTTTAACGATATAGCCTTCCAGCGTCACATAACCGCCCTGACGGAAGTCACGGATCTGATCGATGTGGGTTTGCCCTGTATCTTCCGAACCTTTATAACCCGCATCCTGCTTGTTCTGTGGCGGCGGCGTATCGCCTGCTTTGAAGCCACCTTGTTCTGCATATGCGCCGGAAGTGGCCATCACTAACAGCGTTGCCAGTAACACTTTCTTCATCTCGTACTCCTTTAAGGGGAAAGGTGTCCATGTTTAGTTATCACTGTTAAGCCTGGCACAAGAATAATATGCTGCTGTTGGATTTTCCCCTCTCACCTTTTTTCACTTGCTGCCGATAACTTCATCACACCCCTTTTCACCTGCTGCGCTGATGCTGAGGCAACAATGGATAATTTTCAGAAAGAGATCGACGAGAGAGCGAATCTCGCGCTATCGAACAAATTTGAGCTGCTGCTGTTTCGCCTGGGCTCTGACCAGTTAAAAGGTAAATCAGAGCTGTTTGGTATCAACGTATTTAAATTGCGTGAAATTGTACCGATGCCGCCGATTACCAAAGCAGCAGGCATGCGTTCACCGTTGCTCGGCATGGCCAGCATTCGTGGGCAATTTATTCCGGTGATTGATTTACCTGCCGTAGCAGGCTGTGTTCCAGAAACGGGGCTGAACCTGCTGCTGGTGACTGAGTACGCGCGTAACACCCAGGCGTTTGCCGTTGAGTCAGTAGAAAACATCGTGCGCCTTAACTGGAGCCAGGTGCATACGGCGGAAGCCGGGATCGGTGGTCGTAATATCACCAGTATCGCCTGCCTTGATGACGATGAACAAAAAAGCAATCTGGCTATGGTGCTGGATGTTGAGCAAATTCTGTATGACATCATCCCCTCGGTGCGCGGCGTTGAGCCTGAAGCGCCTAAAGAGCGTCAGTTCAAAATGAAGCCGGGTTCGGTGGCGATTGTGGCAGAAGATTCTAAAGTTGCCCGTCAGTTGCTGGAGCAGGGCCTGAAGAGCATGGGCATTCCTGCCATCATGTGTAATACCGGCCTTGAAGCATGGGAAAAAATTAAAGAGATGCACCAGCAGGCTCAGGCGCAGGGCGAATCCATCCATGACAAGATTGCGTTGGTGTTAACCGATCTGGAAATGCCGGAGATGGACGGCTTTACGCTGACACGTAACATCAAGCGCGATACGACACTGCGCCATATTCCGGTGGTGATTCACTCATCACTTTCTGGCAGCGCGAACGAAGATCACGTGCGTAAAGTGGGTGCCGATGGCTATGTCGCTAAGTTTGAACTGAATGAGCTGTCTGACGTGATTTTTAAAGCAATGGAAGCCGCGAGCTAAGACGTAACGGGCAGCTTACCCCTGCCCAGTGAGGCTTGATATCCACCACTTGAGAATATAAATATGCATAGTGAAGCGCTACCCGTTGCTCGTAAGCCCTTGTTTCGCGGGCGTGCACGTCAGTTGAGTTGGATTGCGGCTGTTGTTTTTTGTCTGCTGTTTTGGGGCGGCGTTCTTGCCCTGATGGTTTAGTAAATAGCAGCGGGAAAGGGGTTATAAGGGAAATAAAAAAGGCTGCCAATGGCAGCCTCTTATTACGGTAAATGCAACAACGCTATAGAGCTCTTTAGCCTTTTCAGAGTGCCTGTGGCTGACTCTGAGCTGCAATCCTGGTCGTGTTGATTTGAACAACGATCGTTTTGCAAAAAATGCATTTCGCTCCATGCGGGTTGGCTCTTGTCACATCGAAATGTGATTTTCTGTACTGCGAGCCACTACAGTGAGGACATTTAAAACTCGTAATTTTCAGTCCTTAGAGACCAACAACGTTCGCAGCAGCTGGGCCTTTGGCACCATTTTCTACTGTAAACTCAACTTGTTGACCTTCATCTAATGAACGGAAATCTGTGCCCTGGATTGCAGAGAAATGTACGAATACATCTTTGCTGCCGTCCTGAGGAGAGATGAAACCGAAGCCTTTCTCTGCGTTGAACCATTTAACGGTACCGCGGATTTTGTTAGACATGTTTAATTCCTTAATAATAGAGCCTTCCGGCGTAATGGCCTGAGAACAGATTTTAATCAGAACGTAAGAGAAGACTCAAAAAGAAGGAATGTCTCGCGACAGGCTTAGAGATGAGAACTGCTTTGGTTACTTACTTTGATAGTGTCTGTTAATCAAACCGACGATTCATTAGGTCATATCCTGCTGATGCATGCAAGGCTTATTTTAAAAAAATGAAGGCGGGCCAGACGAGCCCCGCGTGCGGGAATCTGACCCAATCGTCTGTTACTGTCTGCTGTTACTGTTTGCGGAGATGAACCTGGTGCCCCTGTTCACCGGCGGCGAGATCGTCACGTAAAGTCAGAGACGGTATCGTGTAATCGCCGTCGTTTTGCCGATAATAGGCAACAGGTTCGGTCACAAACAGATTATCCAGCCGCTCGCCAAGTTCTGCACACACTGCTGCAAAGCGCGCGCTGTCGGTGCGGCCGGTGCGATAAAGCGTGAAAGGCGGCAGGACGTCAAAACCGGGATAAAACAAGATGCCGTGCTGAATAGGGAACAGGATGTCATCAATATGGCCGTTGATGCCGCGTGGGCTGTAGTGGGACTCCCATCCGCCCATCGTGACAACCAGCATCGCACGCTTCCCTGCCAGCGTACCTTCGCCATAGCGGTCGCCCCAGTGCGTATCTGAGTGCTCCCCCACGCCATAGGCAAAGCCGCAGGCGTAAACACGATCGATCCAGCCTTTCATGATTGCCGGCATGGAAAACCACCAGAGCGGAAACTGTAAAATTACCGCATCGGCCCACAACAGCTTTTCCTGTTCCTGCACAATATCTTCACTCTGGAAGCCGCCTTCAAAAGCTTGGGTGGATTCAAAAGAGGGATCAAACCGTTCGACATTCTGGCGATGCTGCGTATCAGCGGGCGATACGCGCGCCTCCCAGTTCATGGCATAGAGATCGGAAACGCGCACCTGATGACCCAACTGCTCCAGGTGGCTGACGGAGAAACGCGCCAGCGCGCCGTTAAGGGAATTGGGTTCAGGATGGGCAACAACGATTAACACATTCATAAAATCACCTGCTTTGATGGGAATCTGAGATGTAGCCTGCATCCGAATGTGCTATCAGTAAAAGTAAATGAATGGATATTCACTATAGGCAAGACTGATACCATGAAACCCGATCTCAACCTGTTAATGACCCTGAATGTGCTGTTACAGGAAAACAGCGTGAGCCGGACTGCGCAGCGGCTTAATCTTTCTCAGCCTTCTGTCAGTGCCCGGCTTGAGCGCCTGCGTGAGTGGTTTAACGATCCCCTGCTGATTCCGGTATCTCACGGCATGCGCCCCACCGCGCGCGCCGAGGCGTTACGCCTTTCGCTGGCGCAACTGAGCGGCATGATCGATGAGGTGGTTGCTGTGCCAGGCCCGTTTATCCCTACTGACGCCGTTCAGGAGTGGCGCGTAGCGGCCACCGATTACGGTGCCCAGACGGCACTGGTTCCCCTGATGGCTGCATTACGTCAGGACGCACCTGGCACCCGGCTTGCCATTCTGGATATGAAACCCGCGTTGATCGCGCAGCAGTTGGAAAAAGGCACGGTCGATCTGGTGCTTCATTTGCGTGACGGCGTGCCAGACGGGCTGCATATCCGCCCGCTATTTCAGGAGCGCTACGTGGTGGCAGGACGTCAGGGTCATCCCGCCCTGCATCCTGATATCACCGCCGAAGCGCTCTGCGCGTTGGAGCATGTAGTGGTATCGCCCGACGGCGGCGGCTTTCGCGGGGTGACGGATAGCGTGCTGGAAGCCAGAGGGTTGAGCCGAAAAGTGGTGCTCTCTGTGCCCCACTTTCTGTTGATGGGCAGCGTGCTAAGCACCAGCGATTTGGTGGCGTTGATGCCGGAGAGAGTGGCGGCGATGATGCCGGGGTTGATGACCGTGCTACCGCCGATGGCGATTCCGGGCTTTGAGCTGGTGATGCTGTGGCATGAGCGATCGCACCGGGATTTGGGGCATAGGTGGTTGAGGGAGCGGGTGGTGGGGAGGTTTTAAAAGCATGTCTGTATAATGAGGAGTTTCGGCGTTCATGCTGAATCCAGATGGTATTGAACATTTAACGTGGACATGGTTTTTGATAAGCATTCCTTAAAGCGTTTTTTTTAAGAGGTTATAGATAATTCAACTCAAGGTTGTTATTTGAAATATTTTCATACCCCCCCTTCTTTAGTGAATATTAAAACAGCGAAATCATAAGGGAAAAATCATTATAAAAAACTGTAGCCGAATCTAAACCATATGAAAACTCAATGTATAGTAAGCTAAGCGGCATGGATGGAAATTGCACACTGAAGATATATTGCACAACCTCCATCTTCCTACTCCTTTCATTTAAATCCACCACCAAAATAAAATTCACTACCTATTAACAAAAAAATTAAAAATGCCATTAATTTAAACTTTCACATGATAAAAAGAAACAAAACCACCAAAGCTTTAATAACCTTGCATAAAAAAACTTAACGCTACGCATCTACGCAAACAAAAAACCAACTAAAAAATATAGTTTTATATTTTTTATTATCGAAGATGTAGTCAAAAAAAATATTAAGGTACCTGCGATAAAAAAACACCCAACATAAAACATAAAACATAAAACATAAAACATAAAACATAAAACATAAAACATAAAACATAAAACATAAAACATAAAACATAAAACATAAAACATAAAACATAAAACATAAAACAT